>JAAYVT010000688.1 GCA_012517025.1 Phyllobacteriaceae bacterium
GCCGGCCGACGCGACGAGGCCCTGACATGCGCTTCGAGGTCACCCACGTCACCGTCTACGACTGGGGCGCCCCGGTGCCAGTCGCCGACTGCCGGCTGCGCCTGACCCCGATCGATCGCCCGCGCCAACGCGTCCACACCACGGCGCTGACCTTCGATCCGGTCCCCGACCACGAGGCCCCCGAGCATGACTGGTACGGCAACGCCGTCACCCGCATCGCCTTTCGCGCCCCCCACTCGCAGCTGACCATCCGCGCCTCCGCGACCGTCACCGTCGAACCGCTCGCCGCGCTCGACCCCGACCGGTCGCCGCCGTGGGAGGAGATCGCCCGCCGCGCCGCGCAGTCCACCGGCCTCGCCGCCGCCGACCCGATCCACTACGTCTTCCCCTCCCGCCACGTGCCGCTCACTCCGGCGGTGACCCGCTGGACGGTGGAATCCTTCCCGCCCGGCCGGCCGATCCTCGCCGGCCTGCTGTCGCTCACCAAACGCATCCACACCGACTTCCGCTACGCCCCCGGCGTCACCGACGTCGCCACGCCGCTCGCCCGCGTCTTCGAGCAGCGACGCGGCGTCTGCCAGGACTTCGCCCACGTGATGATCGCCGGTCTGCGCGGCCTCGGCCTGCCGGCCGCCTACGTCGGCGGCTACCTGCGCACCCTGCCGCCGCCCGGCTCGCCGCGGCTGGAGGGCGCCGACGCCATGCATGCCTGGGTCGAAGCGTGGTGCGGCTCGGATCTCGGATGGGTCGGCTTCGATCCGACCAACGCCATCCTCGCCGGCGACGACCACGTCGTCGTCGCCGTCGGCCGCGACTACGCCGAGGCCGCGCCGGTCGTCGGCATCCTGTCGTCGAGCGGCGAGCAGGGCCTCTCGGTCGCCGTCGACGTGGTCGAAGTGCCCGAGCCGAAGGCCCCGCCGGCGCCGCCCCGCTTCGACCTCGGCGCCCCGCCGGCCTGAATCACCTTTGATGAAAACCTCCGCTTTCGACTGGAAATCTCGTCGCGTCTCGCTATTCTAATCGATACAAATCGATGCTCGACGCGGAGATCCAGCGATGACGGACATTCCCGGATCCCACTCGCCGTCCCCCGCCGCCGCTCAGCCCGCGCCGGTGGTGCGCGACGTCGGCGCAGGCGACGTCGTCGCCGCGCTGCGGCTCGGCCTCGCCGATTTCCTCGCCACTCCTGCCTACGGCCTGTTCTTCGGCGGCATCTACGCGCTCGGCGGCTTGTTCCTGCTGTGGCTGACGATCGGTGCCGGCGTCGGCTATCTGACCTATCCGCTGGCGACCGGCTTCGCCATTCTCGGCCCGTTCGTCGCGGTCGGATGTTACGAGGTCAGCCGCCGCCGCGAGCGGGGGGAGCGGCTCGACTTTCTCGGCGTCCTCGGCGTGATCGGCCGGCAGAGCTCGCGCGAGCTCGGCTGGATGGCCTTCGTCACCCTGTTCGTGTTCCTGCTGTGGATGTATCAGGTCCGCGTCCTGCTGATCCTGACCCTCGGCTTTCAGAACTTCACCACCTTCGCCGACTTCCTGCGGGTGGCGACGACGACGCGCGAGGGCTGGCTGTTCCTCGCCCTCGTCCATGCCGACGGGCTGGTGTTCGCGCTGGTCGCCTTTTCGCTGACGGTCGTCTCTTTCCCGCTGCTGCTCGAGCGCGAGATCGACTTCGTCACCGCGATGATCACCTCGGTGAAGGCGGTGACCCACAACCCGAAGACCATGATCGCCTGGGGTCTGATCGTCGCCGGCCTGTTGTTCGCGGCGACCCTGCCGGCCTTCCTCGGCCTCTTCGTCGTTCTACCGGTGCTCGGTCACGCCACCTGGCACCTTCATCACCGTCTCGTCGAACCCGCCGTCGCCGAACGGTAGGCGGCCGACGAGACTCCGGCGGGCGGGCGGGATGGCGCCCGCCCGCCGAGACCCTTTTCGATCCGGAGAGCCGCGATCAGGCCGGCAACACCAGCACCGGCGTGCCGACCGGCACCCGCGAATAGAGGTCGATCACGTCCTGATTGAGCAGGCGGATGCAGCCCGACTACACGGCGTGGCCTATGCTCGTCGGGTCGTTGTTGCCGTGGATGCGATAGAGCGTGTCGCGATTGCCCTCGTAGAGGTACATCGCGCGCGCGCCGAGCGGGTTTTCCGGGCCGCCCGGCATGCCGCCGGCCCATTTCGCCGCCTCCTCGTCGCGCAGCGTCATCTCGCGCGGCGGCGTCCAGGTCGGCCACTCCGCCTTGCGCTTGATCACCGCCCGGCCGGACCAGCCGAAGCCCTCGCGCCCGACGCCGACGCCGTAGCGGATCGCCGTGCCGTCGTCGCGCACCAGATAGAGGTACTTCTCGCCCGGATCGATCACCACCGTCCCCGGCCGTTCCGAGCCGGGATAGCGCACCACCTTGCGCAGATAGGCGGGATCGATGTCGGCGAAGTCGAGCGCGTCGACCACGAAGCGGCCGTCGTCGATCTCCGAGTACATCGACGCGTAATCGCCGGGATAGCCGACCCGGACGCCGCGCGAGCGCCGCCGGACGACCATCCCGTCCTCGTCCTCGCTCAAGTCCCAACGCTCCACCCGGGCGCCGGCGGCGCATCCGGCCAGGGCCAGCGGCAGGGCAGCGACGAGACCGCGCCGCGTCCACCGCGCCACGCCCGCCCGGCCCCGTTCCGTTTCGCGCTCGTTCGCTTCGCTCATACCCGCTCCTCGCGATTCGCTTCGATCCCTCTGCATGGACCGGCCTGATGGAGATAGTGGGGCAACGCGCGAATTCGAAAAGAGTTTCGCTCTCGACGGAGGGAACCGCGCCGGCGCTTCAGCGCCTGCCGTAGATTGCGAACTTCGCCGCGGCGTCCGCGATCGCCTCGTCCGACAGGATCACCGGATCGCCCACGAGCAGGCTCTGGTGATACTGGAAGGCGAGCGTCTCCAGCTCCACCGCCAGCCACAGCGCCCGCGCCATCGTCGGCGCCAGCGTGATCGAGCCGTGGTTGGCGAGGAGACAGCCGTTGCGCCCGTCGAGCGCCGCCAGCGCATGACGCGACAGCTCCTCGGTGCCGAAGGTGGCGTAGTCGGCGCAGCGGATCACCGGTCCGCCGAAGCCGGCGATCATGTAGTGAACCGCCGGGATCTCGCGCCGCCCGATCGCCAGCACCGTGGCGTAGGGCGAATGGGTGTGGACCACCGCGTTCGCCTCGCCGCGCGTCCGCAGGATGTCGCGATGGAACCGCCATTCGGTCGACGGCGGACGCGGTCCCTCCCACGCCCCCTCGGCGTCGTCGAGCCGCATCTTTGCCACCAGATCGGGGGTGAGCTCGCCCGGCGGCACCGCCGAGGGCGTGATCAGCATCGCCGTGCCGAACCGCAGCGACACGTTGCCGGAAGTGCCGCGATTGAGCCCGCTCGCCGAGAGCTCGCGCATCGCCGCCACCACGGTCTCGCGCGCCGCCCGCTCGTCGCCGCTCACAGCCGCCCCGCCTCGATGATCCGCTGCAGGAAGGCGCGGGTGCGCTCGTCCTTGGGGTTGGAGAAGATCTCCGACGGCGGCCCCTCCTCATGCACCACGCCGCCGTAGAGGAAGCAGACCTTGGAGGAGACCTCTCGCGCGAAGCCCATCTCGTGGGTGGCGAGCACCATCGTCATGCCCTCGTCGCGCAGGTCGCGGACGATGTCGAGCACCTCGGAGACCAGTTCGGGATCGAGCGCCGAGGTGATCTCGTCGAGCAGCAGCACGATCGGGTCCATGGCGAGCGCCCGGACGATCGCCACCCGCTGCTGCTGGCCGCCCGACAGACGATCCGGGAATTCGGTCGCCTTGTGGTCGAGCCGGATGCGGGCGAGCAGCTCCATCGCCCGGTCCTTCGCCTCCGCCTTCGGCTGCTTCAACACCCGCGTCGGCGCCGCGATCACGTTGTCGAGCACGCTCATGTGCGGGAACAGGTTGAAGGACTGGAAGACGATGCCGACGTCGCGCCGGAGCGCGTCGACGTCGACGCCGGGCCCCGAGACCCGATCGCCGTGTAGCCGGATCTCGCCGGAATCGATCACCTCGAGCCCGTTGATGCAGCGCAGCAGAGTGGACTTGCCGCAGCCCGACGGGCCGATCAGACACACCACCTGATGTTCCTCGATGTCGAGGGTGACGCCGTTCAGGACCGGGACGAGCCCGCCGTAACTCTTGCGGACGTCGCGGATCTCCACGAGTGCCATGTGTCGTTCTCCTCGTGGAAACGGTCAGCCGCCGGCGCGCATGCGCTTCTGGTCACGCTCGATCAGCTTGTCGACGAGACGGGCCTGCGGGATCGTGATGAGCACGAACAGCACCGCCACCGTCGTCACCGACGACAGGTTGAAGTGGTTGGAGGCGACGATCTTCGCCTGGTTGAAGGCGTCGACGGTGCCGATGACGCTGACCAGCGCCGTGTCCTTCTGCAGGCTGATGAAGTCGTTGAGCAGCGGCGGGATGATCCGCCTGACCGCCTGCGGCACCACCACGAAACGCAGCGTCTGCAGATGCGAGAAGCCGAGCGAGCGCGCCGCCGCCGTCTGGCTCCAGTGCACGCTCTCGATGCCGGAGCGATAGACCTCGGAGACGTAGGCACCGTAGGTGAGCGTCAGCGCCAGGATCGCGAACATCGTCGGCGTCATGTCGCGCAGCACCGGCAGATCGGTCAGCGGCAGGCCGAAACCGACCAGATAGATCGCGATGATCGCCGGCAGGCCGCGGAACAGATCGACGTAAGCCGTGGCGATCAGGCGCACCGGCGCCCCCGCCTTGCCCGGCGCCAACCGCGCCACCGCGATCAACAGGCCCCACACCAGCACCAGGATCTCGGCGATCACGAAGATCTCGACGTTCATCCAGAACGCCGCGCCGACCAGGTGGAAAGTCTCGAAGATCAGCTCGAAATTGAAGAAGGTCTTGCCGACCGCCACCTCGTTGGCGACCAGGAACAGGCCGAAGATCAGCACGATCGCCGCCGCCACGGTGTAACCGAGCGCCACCCAGGCGGATTCGCGCGCCGCCGCCGTCTCCGCCCGCGCCTCGGCGATGTCGATGCCGACCAGCCGATCCGCCTTGGAGGCGCCGGAATAGCCCTTGAACGCCGGCACGAACAGCAGCAGGAACGCCGCCACCACGCCGTAGAGCCCATAGGTCGCCCACGATTCGTCGAAGCCGACCGAGGCGAGCCCGTCGCTCACCGTCGCGGCGGTGAACAGACCGACGCCGATCACCAGCACGGCGGCGAGGATCGCCATGAGGGCGATGCGCTTGGCCGATTTCGGCGGCGCCGGCGTCCACTCTCGGGTGGGCCTCGGCGCCCGGATTCGGGGCGGTCGGGCGGCGTCGGAAGTGTCGTCCATGTCTTGTCGTCTCGTTCGTCTCGGGACCGAGGAACCGCCCCGCTCGACGCGCCGCGTGTCGCGTCGTCGAAACCAGGGGAGCACGCCCGCACCCGTCGGGTGGGGGAGGACCGGCATGCGGCGGCGGCGGGAATCACCCGCCGCCGCGCAGGTCGCGATCCGTTGGGATCACGGCTTGAAGTAGGGGATCTTGGCCGGATCGGCGCCCCAGGAGGCGGCGAGATACTTGGCCGAGAGCTTCTTGGTGGTGCCGTCGGCGATCAGCGCCTGCAGAACCTTGTCGAGAGTGGCGGCGTTGGCCGAGCCCTTCGGGAAGAGAGCGCCGTACTGCTCGCCGGTCGAATACTGACCGACCACCACCATCTTGCCCTTCGATTCCGCCGCCTGGCCGAGCACGATCGCGGTGTCGGTCATCGCGACGTCGATCTGGTTGGCCATCAGCGCGGTGAACATGGCGGGGGTGTCGGGGAACACCTTGGCGTCGGTCTTCGGCTTCAGCGTGTCGTAGACGAAGTCGCGGCCGGTGGTGCCGGCCTGCACGCCGATCCGGAGGCCCTTCATCTCCTCGGAGGTGACCTTCTTGCCCTTCTTGGCGAGAACGCCGACGTCGGAGTCGAAGTAGGGGGTCGAGAACGCCACCACTTCCTTGCGCTTGTCGGTGATCGAGATCTGCGACAGGGCGATGTCGAAGTCCTTGGTGTTGCCGGCGACGAGAGCGTCGAAGTCGACGTTCTTCACCACCACCTTGTCGAGACCGAGGCGGTAGGCGATGTTGGCGGCGAGGCAATACTCGTAGCCGTCCTTGATCGTCTCCGGGGTGTCGCCGTTGTTCCAGCCGGGGGCCGGCAGGTTGGTCTCGTAGGTGAGCTGGCCGGCGATCGCCGGGGTGATCGAGAACTCACCCTTCTTGCCGGTCATCTCGCAGTTGCCGATCTTGTCGGCGGCGGACGCGGCGCCGGCGACGAGGGCGAGGGCCGAGAACGCGGCGAGGGCGACGCCGAGACGGGACTTGGACGTGAAGCTCATGTGGGATTGCCTCTTGGGACGAAAGGCTTCGAGACCCGGCCGGGCGCCGGATCCGTGGCGGGCATGTTAGCGCCGAAATCTCCGGATGGAACCGGAAAAAACAACGGTGACGAAGCAAATTCGCGGACGTTTTTTGCGCAATCCGCCCGCTCGCGCGGCATCACACCGCCGATCCGCCCTTGCCGGCCGCCAAAATTTCACGCGCCGCGTTGTGCCCCGGCGCGCCGGTGACGCCGCCGCCGGGATGCGTCCCCGAGCCGCACATGTGGAGCCCGGCGATCGGAGCGCGATAATCGGCGTGACCGAGCACCGGACGGGCCGAGAACATCTGATCGAGCGACAGGCAGCCGTGGAAGATGTCGCCGCCGATCAGCCCGAATTTGCGCTCGAGATCGAGCGGCGAATGGATCTGGCGGGCGATCACCGAGGCGGCGAAACCGGGCGCCTGGGCGTCGACGGTGGCGATCATCACGTCGGCGACCTCTTCGCGCACCTCGTCCCACGACCGCCCGTCCGGCAGCTCCGGGGCGACGTGCTGGCAGAACAGGCTCGCCACGTGCGCCCCCTTCGGGGCGAGCGACGGATCGAGGGTGGAGGGGATCAGCATTTCCACCACCGGCGCTTTCGACCAGCCGGTCCGCCGCGCGTCGATCCACGCCGTCTCCATGTAGGCGAGCGAGGGGGCGACGACGATGCCGGCGGTGTGGTGGTCGGCGACCTCGCGGCCCGGCCGGCAGGTGAAGCTCGGCAGCTCGGACAGCGCCACGTTCATCCGGAAGGTGCCCGAGCCCGACCGCCACGAGGCGATGCGGGCCCTGAAATCGGCCGGCAACAGGCTCGGGTCGAGCAGCTTTTCGAAGGTCAGCTTGGGATGGAGGTTGGAGACCACCCGCTTGGCGCGGAACGTCTCGCCCGCCTCCGTCCTGACCCCGACGGCGCGCCCCTTCTCCACCAGGATCTCGGCGACGCCGGCGCCGGTGCGGATCTCCACCCCGCGCGAGCGCGCCGAGGCGGCCATCGCCTGGGTGATCGCGCCCATGCCGCCGAGCGCGTGGCCCCACACCCCGCGCTTGCCGTTCACTTCGCCGAAGCAGTGGTGCAGCAGCACGTAGGCCGAGCCCGCCGCGTAGGGTGAGGCGAAATTGCCGACGATGCCGTCGAAGCCGAGGATCGCCTTGATCGGATCGCTCTCGAACCAACCGTCGAGGAAGTCGCCGGCCGAGCGGGTGAAGATCTCCAAGAGATCGCGCTGGCCCTCGAGATCGAGCTTGCGGAAGCGGTTGGCGAGCTTGCCCGCCGCCAGGAGCTGGCCGATCGTCTCGAACCAGCCCCGCCCGGTGGTGACGTTCGGCGGCGTCTCCAGCACCACCTCGCGCAACACGTCCGCCATTCGTTCCAGCCGATCGCCGTAGGCGTCGAGCCGTTCGGCGTCGCGGGTCGAGAACTGCGCCAGCGACCGCTTGGTCTGCGTCGGCCCGACCTCCAGCGCCCGCCCGTCGGCCAGCGGCAGGAAGTTCGACATCCGCCGCTCGACCACGGTCAGCCCGTGCGCGGCGAGTTCGAGATCGCGGATCACCTTGGGATGGAGCAGCGACACCGTGTAGGCGGCGACCGAGTTGCGGAAGCCGGGATGAAACTCCTCGGTGACGGCGCAGCCGCCGACCACGTCGCGGCGTTCGAGCACCAAGATCTTCTGCCCGCCGGCCGCCAGATAGCCCGCGCAGGCGAGGCCGTTGTGGCCCGCCCCGATCACGATCGCGTCGTACATGTCGTCTCCCCGTCGCCGGGCGCCCCCGCGCCACGTGTCATACGGTCGTAAAGCAGACGGTTCCGTCAAGCGGGAGAAATGCGGAGGCGCCGTCGAGCGAGAGAAAGGCGGACGCGGCGACGAGCGGCTCAGCCGGCGATCCGGCGGCCGTGATGGCGCGGCAACCGCAGTTGGAACACCGCCCCACGGGTATCGCCGTTGTGGGCGGTGAGGGTGCCGCCGTGCTCGCGGGCGATGGCGTAGGAAATCCACAGGCCGAGCCCCGTCCCCTCGCCCACCACTTTGGTGGTGAAGAACGGTTCGAAGATCTTGTCGGCGACCGCCTCGGAGAGACCGGCGCCGTTGTCGGCGACCTCCACCACCGCGTCCTCGCCCTGCGCCCACATCGAGATCGACACGGTGGCGTCGGCCACGTCCTTGACCGCGTCGAGCGCGTTGTCGACCAGATTGACCAGCACCTGGTGGATCTTGCCCTCCTCGCCCTCGACCGTCAGACCGGCTTCGAGATCGGTCTCGAGCTTCGCCCGGCCGTTCTTCGCCCGCATCGCCCAATGCGCCGCGGTGCCGATCAGCTTGGCGAGATCGACCGCCGCCGGCTCGCCGCCGCGCGCGAAGGAGAGGCGCCGCAGGTTCTTGACGATTTCGGAGATCCGCACCGCGCCCTCGAGCGTGCCCTCGATCAACGGCTGCAGATCGGCGAGGATCGCCTCGATCCGGGTCTCGCGCTTCAGCCGCGCCACCGCGTTCGCCGGCGCTTCCTCCTCGAGCGCGCGCAGGTAGCGGTCGAGCGTCTTGCGATAGCGGTCGAGGGTGTGGATGTTGCCGTAGACGAAGCTGATCGGATTGTTGAGCTCGTGCGCCACGCCGGCGACCAGACGGCCGAGGCTCGCCATCTTCTCCTGCTCGATCAACTTGCGCTGCGCCTGTTGCAGCTCGAGATGCGCCTTGTGCAGCGCCTCGTAGGCGCGCCGGAGCTCGCCGATCGGCCGCCCGGTCAGCACCGCGCCGACCCGATGGGCGTTGTGGTCGAACCGCGCCGAGACGTTGATCGCCATCAGATCCGACGGCCCGGTGGAGGCGAGGAAGCTCAGCTCGAGCTCCCGCACCTGCCCCTCCTCGCCGCTGAGCAGCGCCTTGCGCGCCCGCGGCCGGTCGTCCTCGACCACCAGTTCGCACAGTTTGCGCCCCAGCACTTCCTCCGGCGGCCGTGCCACCACCTCGAGGAAGGCCGGGTTGGCCTGCACCACCAACCCCTGCTCGTCGACCACCACCAGAATGTCGGAGACCGAGGCGATCACCGACGAGATGAACCCCTCGGCCGCCTCGAGTTCGGCGTTCTTCGCCTCGAGATCGGCCTCGTAGCGCAAGAGATCGGAATAGACCGCGTCCATCTTCTCGATGACGTCGATCCACATCTCCTCGCCGGCGCCGTCGAGGGTCGGCTCGCCCTGCGCCAGCACGTGCGCCATCAGATTGGCCGGACGCGACCGCGGATCAGTCTCGCTCGTCGTCATCGAGATCGCGCCTCAGGTCGTACCGCTGGATCTTGGCGCGCAGCCCGACACGGGAGAGCCCGAGCTCCGCCGCCACCCGGCTGATATTGCCGGAGAGCCGCTCCAGCGCCTCGGCGATCACCTCGCGTTCCAACGTCTCCACCCGCTCCTTGAGCTGCGGGCGCTCGCCGGTCGGGATCGCCCCGTTGCCGCCCTTGGCGGCCGCGAGGATCCGGCTCGACAACAGATCCGGCGGCAAAGCGCCGTCGTGGTCGGACAGCGCCACCATCCGCTGGATCTCGTTGGCGAGCTCGCGCACGTTGCCCGGCCAGTCGTATCGCCCCATCGCCGTGAGCGTCTCGGTGGCGAAGCCCGCCACGTCGCGATGGAAGGCGCGGTTGACGTCGCCGAGAATGCGCGCGGCGATCGCCGGCACGTCCATCGGCCGCTCGGCGAGCGAGGGCAGATGGATCGGGAAGGCGGCCAGCCGATAATAGAGATCGCGACGGAACCGCCCGGCGTCGACCTCCCCCATCAGGTTGCGATTGGTCGCCGCGACGACGCGGACGTCGACCTTGCGCGGCCGCTGCGCCCCCAGAGGTCGGATCTCACCCTCCTGCAGGACGCGCAGCAGCTTGACCTGGAAGGCCGGCGA
>JAAYVT010000689.1 GCA_012517025.1 Phyllobacteriaceae bacterium
ATCTCCTCTCCGCCCGTCGGCTCAAGCTGCTGCGGCCGGAGGCCTACGTCGTCAACACCGCCCGCGGCGAGGTGATCGACGAGAACGCGCTCGCCCGCATGCTCGACGCCGGCGAGCTCGCCGGCGCCGGTCTCGACGTGTTCGAACACGAGCCGGCGGTCAACCCCAAGCTCGCCCGCTCCAGCCGTGTCGTGCTGCTGCCGCATCTCGGGTCGGCGACGCTCGAGGGTCGCATCGACATGGGCGAACGTGTCATCATCAACATCAAGACCTATCAGGACGGGCACCGTCCGCCGGATCGGGTCTTGCCGTCGATGCTGTGAGACGGGTCGGGCCGTCGCTTCTGTTGCGGAGATCGCCATGAACCGTCCCGGACGTCGCCTCCTCGTCGCCGCCGCGCTCGTCGCGGCGGGACCGCTTCTCCTCGCCGCCGCTCCCGCCGCCGCCCAACTCAAGGCCCCGCCGGTCTACAACTCGGGCCTGCCCGAGAAGATGTCGGGCGACGAGATCAAGGCGACCTGGTTCGACGGCGCCCCGATGATCGCGGTCGCCCCCGACGGCAAGCAGTATCGAATGGTCTTCTCCCCCGACGGCAAGGCCACCCGGACCCCGGTGGAAGGCAAGAAGCCGAAGACGGTGAGCGGCTTCTGGCGCGTCATCGCGGAAGGCTACTGTTCGCGCTGGACCGGCAACAACCGCGAGAAGTGCTTCAACGTCCGCAAGAGCGCCGACGGCAGCGAGACCGTCGTCCGCTTCGGCGGCCAGATCGCGGCGACCTGGAAGCGCCGGTGAGTCTCGGCGCCCTCGGGCCGCGCCCGGGGTTCCGGGCAGGCAGAGGGACGACGCCGATGCGCCAGCCGAAATATCGCAGAGCCCTTCCCGAGGCGCGGCGGGTCGATCTGGTCGAGGCGACGTTGCGCTGCCTCGCCCGCGACGGCCACGCCGGCGTCTCGGTGCGCCGCATCGCGACGGAAGCCGGGGTCTCCGCCGGGCTGGTCAACCATCACTTCGCGGGCATCGAGGCGCTGGTCGCCGCCGCCTACGAGAAGATCTCCGGCGACGTCACCAATCGCGTGCTGACCCGCGTCGAGCCGGTCGAGGGGCACCGCGCGCGCCTCTCCGCCTTCATCGCCGCCTCGTTCTCGTCGGATCTGCTCGATCCGTCGCTGCTGCGGGTGTGGGTGGTGTTCTGGAGCCTGCTGCCGCACGACCCGGCGTTGCAGGAGATCCAGAAGCGGACCTGGGTCGACTATCGCCGGACCCTGGAGCGGGAACTGGCGGGTTGCCCCACCGCCGGACCGATCGACGTCGAGGCCGCCGCCCTCGGTCTCGCCGCGTTGATGGACGGCCTGTGGCTGCAATGGGGCCTCGACCCCGGTTGCTACGCCCCCGAGACCGGTATTCGGCTCGCGGAACGTTTCGTCGACGACGCGCTGCGCCCGTCCGAACCTTCGTGAGATTGCGTAGAGCGGGGGGAAGCACCGGAATTTTCGCTCTTTTTCGCCGAAGGAACAGGTCTTTCGCATCTGCGAATGCTTGCATGCGGCCCGCGCCTTTGGCACAGTCGAGACGAAAGTCGCGTCCTCCTCCGGGGGGATCCGCGACCCCCGAGGCGTGGTCACGGCGCTCGACGGAGCCGCCGGACGTCACCGGCCCGGGAGACGGGGATCCCGACCCGCCGCGATCGGCGGGAGCGTGGGGATCCGCAAGGGAACGACGACGGCGAATGAACATCGCGCAACTCGAAGCCAATGCCGAACGGGCGGCCTCTCTCCTCAAGTCGATGGGCAGCCCGCGCCGCCTGCTGATTCTCTGTCAGCTCGTCGAGGGCGAGAAATCGGTCGGCGAATTGGAGAAGGCCGTCGGCCTCAGCCAGTCGGCGCTGTCGCAGCATCTCGCCGTGCTGCGGCATAAGGGCTACGTCGCCACCCGTCGCTCCGGCCAGATGATCTTCTATTCGCTGTCGGGCGACGAGGCGCGGACGATCCTGCAGTCGCTGCACGGCCTCTACTGCTCGGCCGACTGCGCCCCCGGCGCCGCCTGAGACGACGCGGTCCGAGCCGGCTCATCCCCCGCCGGTGAGGCGAACCAGTCGCCGGCCGCCGCGATCTCCTCCTCGACGAAGCGGACGACCGCGCGCACCCGCGCGCTGTCGGCGATGTCGCCGTGGGTGAACAGCCAATAGCTGCGCGTCAGCTCGACCGCGCCCGGCAGCACCGGCACCAGTCCGGCCCGCCCTCGCGCCATGAAGTGCGGCAGCACGCACAATCCCCGCCCGGCCTCGCAGATCGCCCGCTGCGCCACCAGCGACGACGACTGCATCCGCGCCTTCAGGCCCGGCAACACGTCGTCGAGATAGTCGAGCCCGCGGGTGAACACCAGGTCGTCGACGTAGCCGACGAAGGCGTGCGCCTCGAGATCGGCCCGCCGCTCGATCGGCGGATGGGCGGCGAGATAATCGGGCGCGGCGTAGAGCCCGAGCCGATAGTCGGTGAGCCGGGTCACCCGGAACCGGCTCTCCTTCGGCGGCGCGAGCCCGATCGCCACGTCGCCCTCGCGCCGCGACAGCGCGACGATCTGCTGGATCGTCACCAGTTCCACCTTGAGGCGGGGATGGCGCGCCGCGAACCGGCCGAGCCGCGGGGCGAGGAAATAAGTGCCGAAGCCTTCCAGCGTGTTGATGCGCAGCGTGCCGGTGATCCCCGCCTCGGGCCGGCCGAGCCCTTCGGTCGCCGCGATCGCCTCCGCCTCCATCGCTTCGGCGTGCGCCACCAGCCGCTCGCCCGA
>JAAYVT010000690.1 GCA_012517025.1 Phyllobacteriaceae bacterium
CGAGTGATGCGGCGGAAGGCGGCGAGATTGTCGGCGACGTCGAGGGCCGGGATGGTGCGATTGTGGCGGCAGGCCGGGCACAGCTCGCCGGCCCGCTCGACCGGCAACAGCCAGTTGCAGGCGTCGTGGCCGACGTTGGCGCAGGAGACGAAGTCGCGGCCGAGATGCGGCGAGCGGAGGTGGTCGGCGACCGGCTCCAGCGCCGTCATGGCGAAGGCATCGGGGAGGAAGCCGAGCCGACGGGCGCAGACGACGCAGACGGTGTTGTCGAAATGCACGGTGTTGTCGCAGGCGTCGCAGCGAAACAGACGCATCGTCGATTCTCCCCGAGACGGTCGCCGAACGCTCGGGACGCCGTCGCGACGACGACGCCCTCGGCGACCGCGCGCACCGCTTCCCGGCCGACCCCGTCGCATCGGTAGCACGAACGGCACGTCGCCGTCGTGACCGAACGACGGCGCTATGGCGGCGGCGGTGGGGGTCCCGGGGAGCGGCCCCCCTTCGTCCGCCGACGGACCGCGTCCCCCGGCGGACGATCTCGGAGCGTGCGCTCAGTAGTCCTGGCGGGTCGGGCGGAACAGGATCTCGTTGACGTCGACCTCCTCCGGCTGGCTCATCGCGAAAGCCACCATCGCGGCGAAGCTGTCGGCCGGGATCGCCCACTTGTCGTAGCGCGCGCGCACTGCTTCCGCGACGTCGGGCTCGGTGACGCTCGCCGGCAGCTCGGTCGCCACCGCACCGGGCGAGATGATGGTGGTGCGGATGTTCCAGGGTTTGACCTCCTGGCGCAGCCCCTCCGAGATCACCCGGACCGCCGACTTGGTCGCCGAATAGACCGCGCCGCCCGGCCCCACCTTGTGGCCGGCGACGGAGGAGACGTTGATGATCTGACCGCTCTTCTGCGCCTGCATGTGCGGCAACGCCGCCGCGATGCCGTGCAGCACGCCCTTGATGTTGACGTCGATCATCCGGTTCCAGTCGTCGAGCTTGCGCCGCTCGAGCGGCGATTGCGGCATCAGACCGGCGTTGTTGAGCATCACGTCGATCCGGCCGTGCAGCCTCATCGCGGTCTCGACCAGACGCTCGACGTCTTCGTATCTGGTGACGTCGGTAGCGACCGCCGTGGCGACGCCGGCGCCGAATTCGGCGACCAGCGCCTCCAGCCGATCGAGACGACGGGCGCCGAGCACCAGCTTCGCCCCCTCCTTCGCCAGACGCCGCGCGGCGGCCTCGCCGAGCCCGCTCGACGCGCCGGTGATCACCACGATCTTGCCTTCGATACCCGGGGTCATGCGTTCGTTCTCCTTCTTTCCGATGTCTCGGCGAGCGATCACAGACCGCTCATCTTCAGGACCGCTTCCGGCAATCGCGCCCCGACGATCGGGATCGTCGCGAGCTTCGCCTCCATCTCGGCGAGATCGCCGGCGTCGAGTTCGAGATCGACCGCGCCGAGGTTCTCGTCGAGGCGATGCCGCTTGGTGGTGCCGGGGATCGGCACGATCCACGGCGCCCGGGCGAGCACCCAGGCGAGCGCCACCTGCGCCGGCGTCGCCGATTTGCGCGCCGCGACCGCCTTCACCAGATCGACCAGCCCGGCATTGGCCTCGAGCGCTTCCGGGGTGAAGCGCGGCACCGAACGGCGGAAGTCGTCCGGTTCGAAAGTGGTCGTCGCGTCGATCTTGCCGGTCAGGAACCCGGCGCCGAGCGGGCTGAACGGCACGAAGCCGATGCCGAGCTCCTCGAGCACCGGCAGGAGGTCCGTCCGCGGCGCCCGCCACCACAACGAGAATTCGCTCTGCACGGCGGCGACGGGGAGGACGGCATGCGCCCGCCGGATCGTGCCGACGCCCGCCCCCGACAGACCGAAGTGGCGCACCTTGCCCTCGGCCACCAGATCCGCGACCGCCCCGGCGACCTCCTCGATCGGCACGGCGGGGTCGACGCGATGTTGATAGAAGAGATCGATCACGTCGGTCCGAAGCCGCCTCAACGAGGCCTCCGCGACCGCCTTGACGTGCGCCGGGCGGCTGTCGAGCCCATGGCGGGCGCCGGTCGCCGGATCGACGCCGAAGCCGAACTTGGTGGCGATCACCACCCGGTCGCGCACCGGCTGCAGCGCCTCGCCGACCAGGTCCTCGTTGGTGAAGGGGCCGTAGACTTCCGCCGTGTCGAAGAAAGTGACGCCGGCCTCGACGGCATGCCGAACGAGCGAGATCATCTCGTCGCGATCGCCCGGCCGACCGTAGGCGGCGCTCATCCCCATGCATCCGAGCCCGAGCGCCGAAACCTCGAGCCCGCTCTTTCCGAGAACCCGCGTCTTCATTCGATCCTCCTTCGGGAGCCTCGTCCGCTCCGCTTCGTGGAAAGCTCCGCGGATGCGGCGCCGACCACGGTCGTCCGACGCTGCGAAGGTAGTCGGATCGAGGCCGATGATAATGGGGGAAGAACGGCATGAACTCATGAGTCATGCTCATGAAAACTAGTGCGCGCCGCGGAAACACCCGGCGATCTGCGGTCCTTCCTCGTCGGCGCGCCGGAGCGCGTCACCGGCGCGAGGGCGTGACCACGGCGGCTCGCCCCCTCGCTCGCCGAGATCGAGGCGGAACGCTCCGACGCCGGAATGTCCATGGGCGAACAGGCCGTCGAAGAGGCCGCTCCATCCGCGCCCCCGCATTCACCGCGTGTCGGGACCGGAGGCGATGTTGGCGAGCATCGCCGCCAGCGCCGCGCGGCTGCGCTCCTTCAGGAAGTCGACGAAACGGCGGGTGGCGACCGGCAGCGGCGCGTTCGCCGGCAACATGATGTTGGTGCGGATCGACAGCGTCGGCGAAAACGGGCGGACGACCAAGCCGTCCATCCGGTCGCGCACGATCGGGAACGGATTGAGCACCGAGACGCCGAGCCCGGAACGCACCATCTCGACCGCCGCCATCGCCACGTCGGTTTCCACCACCGTATGTGGACGAACCCCCGCCTCGGAGAACACCCGATCGAGCGAGGACCGCAGAGAATGCTTGCGGTTGATCGTGATGTAGTCCTCGTCGTCGAGATCGTAGGGCCCGATCCACGGTTTCGCGGCCAAGTGATGTCCCACCGGCATCACGCAGACCACGTCGGTGTCGAGCAGCAGCTCGGTGGCGATGCCGGAATGCATGACGGCGGCGTCGGCCAATCCCACCGCGGCTTGCCCCTCGGCGACCACACCGGCGAGATTCTCGATGCCGGCGATGGCGAGCGAGACCGTCACGTTGGGATGGAGGCGGGCGAAGTCTGAGACCGTCGCGACCAGGAAATACTGCAGCAGCGTCGGCGGCGCCGTCACCACCAGCCGCTCGGTGCGGTCCTCTCCTCTCCGCCCGGCCAGGGTGGCCAGGGTCGAGAGCGCGGCGCTGCCCTCGCGATAGAGATCGAGCGCCTCGGCGGTCGGCAGCAGGCGCCCGGATTCGCGGTGAAACAGGGTCTTGCCGCGGCGCTTCTCGATCGCCGCGATCGCCCGGCTCACCGCCGACTGCGACATGCCGAGACGCTGCGCCGCCACCGTGGTCTTCCGGTCGGCGACCACCGCGCACACGATCTCGTAGTCTCGCACCAACTCCCAATTCCCGACCGGCGGGAAATTGCGGGACACCGTTCGCTCCGACATTGAACTATGCACTAATGCATATGAAGTCGAATGACAATGAGCCGACGCTGACATACCGTCGTTTTCATGTGCTGCACACTTTTGCGGCAGTGCACCAGCCCTCGAACGGTCGCCCGCCGACGTCTCGGCACCGGCGCCGGCCGCTCGGAGCGTCCGACAACTTTCGAGGCCGAGAGGTCCGAGCCGTTGACCGACCGATCGATCGCCACGCTCATCCGCGAGCGACACCAGGAACACGCCGAACTGCGACGTGAGATTCACCGCAACCCCGAATTCGGCTTCAAGGAATTCAAGACCTCCCGCCTCGTCGCCGATCGCCTGAAGAGCTGGGGCCTGATGGTCTGCGAGGGCATCGCCGAGACCGGGGTGGTGGCGACGCTGACCGGCGGTGAACCCGGCCCGTCGATCGGACTGCGCGCCGACATGGACGCCCTCCGCATCAACGAAGTGCCCGGCCGCCCGCATTGCTCCTGCGTGCCCGGCATGATGCACGCCTGCGGCCACGACGGTCACACCACGATGCTGCTGGCGGCGGCGCAATACCTCGCCGGACACCGCGAGGAGGTCGCCGGCACGGTGCACTTCATCTTCCAGCCGGCCGAGGAAGGGCTCGGCGGCGCCCCCACCATGATGCGCGAAGGCCTGTTCGAGCGGTTCCCGGTCGAGGCGGTCTACGGCATGCACAACATGCCGGGGATCCCGGCGGGCGAACTGCACACCCGGCCCGGCCCGCTGTTCGCCGCCAGCGACATGTGGTCGGTGACCTTCCACGGCACCGGCGGCCACGGCGGCGGCGGCGCCCACAAGGGCACCGATCCGACGCTGGTCCAGGCCCATTTCATCACCGCGCTGCACTCGGTGGTCAGCCGCAACGTCGCCCCCGACGACATGGCCGTGCTCAGCGTCGGCCACATTGCCGCCGGCGCGGCCGAGTCGCCCTCGGTCATCCCCTCGACCGCCACGGTGGTGGGCACCGGCCGCAGCTACACACCGAAGGTCCGCGACACCATCGAGCGCCGGCTGCGTCAGCTCGCCGAGGCCCAGGCCGTCGCCTTCGGCTGCACCGCCGAGGTGATCTACGATCGCCGCTTCCCGCCGCTCGTCCCGGCCCAGGCTGAGACGGACCGCTCGATCGCCGCCGCCGCCCGCGTCGTAGGCGCGGCCAAGGTCGACGGCGCCAGCCGGGCGCTCACCTATGCCGAGGACTTCGCCCACATGTTGGAGGCCAAGCCCGGCGGCTTCATGCTGATCGGCAACGGCATGCCCGCCGACGGCTTCACCCATCTCCATACCGACACCTACGACTTCAACGACGACGTCATTCCCATCGGCGCCGGCTACTGGGTCGAACTGGTCCGGTCGTATCGCGTGGCGTGAGCCCCGCGACACGACCGGCGTCGTCTGCAACTGCGGCGACCCGGAGCGGGTCGTCACCCCACGACGGCTCGCGCCCGAGCCGCAACCGGAGCAGGTCGAGATGAAGAAACGGCTTTCCATACTGGTTCTCGCCGCGGCGATCGGCATGTCGGTGGCGAGCGCCGCCGAGGCGACGACCTTCCGCTGGGTGCGCAGCCAGGATGCCCCGACGCTCGATCCGCACACCGAGAACTCCAACCAGATCTTCGGCCTGCTGCATCAGATCTACGAACCGCTGGTCCATCGCGACGAGACCGGCAAGTTCGTGCCGGCGCTGGCGACCAGCTGGCAGATGAAGCCGGGCGAGCCGACCACCTGGGTGTTCAAGCTCCGTCCGCACGTGACCTTCCACAACGGCGACGCCTTCACCGCCGCCGACGTGGTGTTCTCGCTCAAGCGGGCGATGGATCCGCTCGCCGGCCTGCGCACGGTGCTCGCCGGCGTCTCCGACGTCGTCGCGATCGACGATCTCACCGTCGAGGTGAAGACGGCGGCGCCGATGCCGCTGCTGGTCAATCAGCTGACCAACATCATGATCATGGACGCCAAATGGGCGGAGGCCAACCACGTCGTCCGCCCGCAGGACTACAAGAACAAGGAAGAGACCTACGCGGTCCGCAACACCAACGGCACCGGTGCCTACGTGTTGGTCAGCCGCGAGCCCGATTCCAAGACGGTGATGAAGCTGAACGAGTCTTATTGGGGCAAGGGACAGTTTCCGCTGCAGGCGACCGAGGTGATCTACAGCGTCATCGCCTCGCCGCCGACCCGCGTCGCCGCGCTGCTCTCCGGCGAGGTCGACTTCGTCCAGGACATGCCGGTCCAGGACATCGAGCACGTCCGCGAGACCACCGGCCTCAAGGTCGAGACCGGGCCGGAGATCCGTTCGATCTTCTTCGGCCTCAACGCCGGATCGCCGGAGCTCGCCTCCTCGAACGTCAAGGGCAAGAACCCCTTCGCCGACATCCGCGTCCGCAAGGCGATGGAGATGGCGATCAACCGCGAGGCGATCCAGAAGGTGGTGATGAGCGGTCAGTCCGCCCCCACCGGCACGCTGATCCCGCAGGGCGTCAACGGTTGGACCGAGGAACTCGACGCCCATCCCAAGTGGGACATCCCCAAGGCCAAGGCGCTGATGGCGGACGCGGGCTACGCCGACGGCTTCTCCGTCAAGCTCAACTGCCCCAACAACCGCTATCTCAACGACGAGAAGATCTGTCAGGCGACCGCCGGCTTCCTCGGCCAGATCGGCATCAAGGTGTCGCTCGACGCCCGCCCGATGGCCCAGCACACGCCGACCATCCTGAAGAACGAGACCGACTTCTACATGCTCGGCTGGGCGCCGGCGTCCTTCGACGCCTCCTTCACCCTCGACAGCATCTATCACAGCCGCGACAAGCTCTACGGCGCCTACAACGCCACGCGGGTGGTCGACAAGGACCTCGACGCCCGGATCGAGGCGCTCGCCACCGAGACTGACGTCGCCAAGCGCGACGCCGCCCTCGCCGGCATCCTGAAGCAAGTGAAGGATCAGGCCCTCTTCATCCCGGTGCACGACCAGTTGCTCGCCTGGGGCATGAAGAAGAACGTCGAGGTCAAGGTTCAGCCCGAGAACCAACTCTACGTCAAATACGTCAAGTTCGACTGATCCCCGTCGCGGGTCGGTTCGGGTCGCTCCGTCGCAACCAACCGGGTCGGAAGTCATGTTGAGTCACTTGATCCGACGGATGATCGAGACGGTGTTGGTGATGCTCGCCGTCGCCTTCATCGCCTTCTCGATGTTCCGCTTCATGGGCGATCCGGTCGCCAACATGATGGGCCCGGACGCGACCATGGCCGACCGCCAGGCGATGACCGAGCGGCTCGGGCTCGACCGGCCGTTTCCGGTGCAGTTCGCCAGCTTCGTCGGCGACGTCCTGAACGGCGACTTCGGCGTCTCCTACCGGGTCGGCCGGCCGGTCCTCGATCTGATCGCCGAGCGCCTGCCGGCGACGCTCGAGCTGGCGCTGGTGTCCGGTCTCTTCGCCGCGGTGTTCGGTGTCGGCTTCGGCGTCTACACCGCGCTGCGGCGAACCAGCCTCGCCTCCCAGGCGATCATGTCGATCTCGCTGATCGGCGTGTCGCTGCCGACCTTCCTGATCGGCATCGGGCTCATCTACCTCTTCTCGGTCGAGCTGCGGCTGCTGCCGAGTTTCGGGCGGGGCGAGGTGGTGCGGATCGGCGGCTGGACCACCGGGCTGCTGACCCGGACCGGCCTCCAGTCGCTGGTGCTGCCCTCGATCACCCTCGGCATGTTCCAGATGACGCTGATCATGCGGTTGGTGCGCGCCGAGATGCTCGAGGTGCTGCGGGCCGACTACATCCGCTTCGCCCGCGCCCGCGGCCTGAGCGACCGGGCGATCCACTTCCGCCACGCCCTCAAGAACACGCTGGTCCCGGTGATCACGGTGATCGGCCTGCAGCTCGGATCGATCGTCGCCTTCTCGATCATCACCGAGACGGTGTTCCAATGGCCGGGGATCGGGTCGCTGTTCATCGCCTCGATCCAGTCCGTCGACATCCCGGTGATGGCGACCTACCTGCTGTTCGTCGCCGCCTTCTTCGTCACGATCAACCTGATCGTCGACCTTCTCTACATGGCCGTGGACCCGCGTCTGCGCGCCCACGGGGGTGGACATTGACATGAGCGATACCGCCCCGCCCACCGCCGGCCGGCTCGCCCGCCTGTGGGACAGCGATCTGGTGTGGTCGTTCCGCCATTCGCCGACGACGATCGTCGCCGCCGTGGTGGTGCTGGTGATCGCCGTCGGCGCGCTGTTCGCGCCGATGATCGCGCCGACCAACCCGTTCGATCCCGCGACCCTCGATCTGATGGACGGCAAGACCCCGCCGCTCTCCGCCAACGAATTCACCGCGCACTGGTTCCTGCTCGGCACCGACGACCAGGGCCGCGACATCTTCTCCGCCATCCTCTACGGCGCCCGCGTGTCGCTGCTCGTCGGGCTCGCCTCGGTGGCGGTGTCGATCGTGCTCGGCGTCGGTCTCGGCCTGATCGCCGGCTACCAGGGCGGCCTGATCGACTCGGTGATCATGCGCGTCGCCGACATCCAGCTGACCTTTCCGGACCTCCTGGTCGCCCTGCTGATCTTCGGCGTGGCGCGCGGCGCCGTGCCGGTGGCCGAGCAGGAACGGATCGCCATTCCGGTGCTGATCCTGTCGATCGGCATCGCCAAGTGGCCGCAATACGCCCGCACCGTGCGCGGCCTGACCCTGGTCGAGCGCAACAAGGACTACGTCGCCGCCGCCCGCGTCGTAGGCCTGCCGGCGGCGACGATCATGCGCCGTCACATCCTGCCGAACGTCGTCGGCCCGGTGCTGATCATCGCCACGCTCGGCCTGTCGCTGGCCATCGTCACC
>JAAYVT010000691.1 GCA_012517025.1 Phyllobacteriaceae bacterium
CCGACGATCATCGCCCCCATCCAGGCCCAGCCGAGCGCGAAGGCGACGGCGACGAACACCGCGACGGCGAGGTGGGGCCGCGACGTCCACATGCTCGCGCGCGCGCTCTCCCTCACCGCTTCGACCTCGATCCATCGCCTCGTTCGACCTGAGATGGGCCGAAGCCTCCCCCGGCGCAAGTCCCGCGGCGCGGTTTCCTCACGCCACCTCGGCGCCGAGCAGCGACCAATGGGTGTGCAGCAGGCGCGGCCCCTCCCCGTCCAGCCGATAGACCTCGCTCGCCTGCCACCGCATCGCCGCGCCGCTCTCGGCGACCGAGTGGAAGCGGTAGGAGAGGATCGCCACCGCGCCGTGCTCGACGACGCGCGGCTCGACGATCTCCCACGACCGCACCCGAACCTGCCCCCGCAACCCCTCGTAATGCGCCGTCAGCGCCGCGAGGCCGTCGATCCGCGCCGCCCGAAACGGCTCGAAATAGCCGACCTCGGCATCGCAGAGCTCGAGAAACCCGGACGGATCGCCCCCGCACCAGCGCTCGAGCGCCCGCCGTTCGGCGGCGAGCACCGGATGTTCCCCGATCACGACCTCGCCCTCCCGTCTTCCCGTCGATCGGCCCGGCCGCCGGCGGCGAGACCCGCACGGCCCCCGCCCATCCCCGATCGTCGCCACGTCGATTTCACGGTCTCTTCATAGAACGTTTCAAGAACGGATACCAGCTGCAACGAAGCGGTCGACCGCTCGGCGCCGCGCCCGAACCCGTCCGAGACGGCTGTCGCCCGCCGACGCAGCTGCTATGTAAGTGGTTCGAGAGGCCCCGCTCCCGCGTCGCGAAGGATGACCGCCGCCATGTCCGACACCGCTCCCCCGACCGATCGTCGCTTCGACGTCGCCGTTGTCGGCGCCGGCCCCGCCGGTCTCGCCGCCGCCACGCTGCTGGCGGAGGAAGGTTTCGCGACCGCCCTCGTGGCGCCGCCCGCCCGCCCCGACGACGTGCGCACCACCGCGCTGCTCGGCGGCTCGATTCCGTTCCTGCGGCGCCTCGGCGTGCTGACGGCGATCGAGGCGGCCGGAGCGCCGCTCGCCACCATGCGGCTGGTCGACGCGACCGACCGCCTGATCCGCGCGCCCGAGGCGAATTTCCACGCCCGCGAGATCGGCCTGTCCTCCTTCGGCGTCAACATCGTCAATCGCGACCTCACCCGCATCCTCGACGAGAAGATCGCCACGCTGCCGAATCTCGTCCGGATCGCGGAGGCGGTGACGACGGTCGCACCGCTCCCCGACCGAATCGATCTGGTCACCGCGTCGGGGGCGACGGTGTCGGCGCGGCTCGCCGTCGCCGCCGACGGCAAGGGCTCGCGGCTGCGCGAGGCCGCCGGCATCGCCACCACCACCTGGGCCCACCCGCAGTCGGCGTTGGTGCTGAACCTCGCCCATGAACGCCCGCATTTCGACGTCTCGACCGAGTTTCACACCGCCACCGGCCCCTACGTGCTGGTACCGCTGCCGGGAAACCGCTCCTCGGTGGTGCTGATCGAGACGCCGGAGGAGGCCGAGCGCCTGCGCGCGCTGTCGGATGCCGATCTCTCCGCCGAGTTGGAGCGCCGCGCCCGCTCGCTGCTCGGCCGCATGACGGTCGAACCGGGGCGGCAGGTGTGGCCGCTCGCGAGCCTCGTCGCCAAGTCCTACGGCGCCAACCGCGTCGCCCTGGTCGGCGAGACCGCCCACACCTTCCCGCCGATCGGCGCCCAGGGGCTCAATCTGACCCTGCGCGACGTCGCCGCGCTCGGCGAGATCCTGGCGAAGGCGCGACGCGAGAAGGAAGACCTCGGCGCCCCGGCGGTGCTCGCCCGTTACGAGCGCGCCCGCCGCCTCGACGTCGAGACCCGGGCACGCGGCGTCGACCTCGCCAATCGCGCCCTGCTCTCCGATTTGTTGCCGGTTCAGGCGGCACGCGCCTTCGGCTTCTTCCTCGCCGACCGATTCGGGCCGCTGCGCCGGCTGGTCATGCGCGAGGGCCTGACCCCGAGCCTCGTCGCGCCGCGCCTGATGCGCGGCCTCGACCTGCCGCGCGGCTGACCGCTCTCACGGGTGCAGCATCACCGCCGGCGGCAACACCCCGTGGGTGACCAGCCACAGGAAGCCGGTGACGGTGACCACCGAAACCAACGTGCCGATCAGCACGATCGCCGACGCCTGGGCGACGTGCGAGTGATACTGCTGCGCCAGCACGTAGACGTTGAGCGCCGGCGGCAGACATGCCATCAGCATCGCCGTCATGTGCCAGACCGGGTCGACCCCGCCCATCCATGAGAGCAGCGCGTAGATCGCCACCGGATGGAGCAGCAGCTTCACCACCAGCACCGCCGGGATCTCCGCCGTGATCTTCTCGACCGGACGCAGGCCGACCGTCACGCCGATGGCGAAGAGGGCGCAAGGCGCGGCCGCCTGCATCAGCGAGGTCAGCATCTTGTCGACGAACACCGGCGGCCTGAGCCCGGTCGCGGCGGCGAAGACCCCGGCCGCCGTCGCCAGGATGAACGGATGCAGCGCGATCCGGCCGACGATCACCAGCGCCGTCGACCACAGGCTCTGTTTCTCGCCGGAGAGCGCCATCAACAGCGGCACCAGCGTGAAGAGGAGCGCGTTGTCGAAGCAGAACACCAGCGCCGTCGGCACCGTCGCGCTCGCCCCGAGGGTGGCGAGCGTCAGCCCCGGCCCCATGTAACCGACGTTGGAATAGGCGCCGGCGACCGCCGTGATCGTCGCCTCGCGCAATTGCCCGTGGTTGAAGATCAGGCCGAGGACGAGGGCGATGGCGAACATCGCCCCGGTCGTCGTCGTCGTGGCGGCGATGAACGACCACTGCGTCAGCTGCTCGATCGGCGTCTTCGACAACAGTTGGAAGAACAACGCCGGCAGCGCCACGTAGACGATGAAGAAGTTGAGCCAGACCAGCCCCTCGGCCGGCAGCCTGCGCCATTTGCCGCAGGCCCAGCCGACGAAGATCAGACCGAAGAACGGCAGCGCGAGATTGACGACCTGTTCCATGAGGCTCCGATCGGCCGAAGCCGTGAAATGGCCGGGTTCGCCCGATCCTCGACCGGGCGCGAAGCTCGACCATGGCGAGGAGCCGCCGTCCCTGTCAACGCCGGGTTCCGGCCCCGGCCATGCGCGCGGCGACCATCAGACTTTCAGTCAGTTGTGCTCCGACGCCGGCCGATCTACGACCTTTCAACCGTTTCGCAGCGCAGCGAACCCGATCGACCCTCGGAGGCTCCCGTCATGACGTCCAAGACCCCCCGCGCCTTCTTCAAGCCCCTCGCCATCGGCGCGCCGGAGCCCTTCCGCGAACTGCCGGTGACGCTCGAGCGCATGATCCACTTCGTGCCGCCGCACATGGAGAAGGTGCGCGCCAAGGTGCCGGAGCTCGCGGCACGCGTCGACGTCGTCCTCGGCAACCTCGAGGACGCCATCCCCGCCGATCAGAAGATCAACGCCCGCAAGGGCTTCATCGAGATGGGCAAGGCCACCGACTTCGCCGCTCTCGGCACCGGTTTGTGGACCCGGATCAACTGCCTGAACTCCCCCTGGGTGCTCGACGACGTCACCGAATGCGTCGCCGAACTCGGCGACAAGCTCGACGTGATCATGCTGCCGAAGGTGGAAGGCCCCTGGGACATCCACTTCCTCGACCAGCTCCTCGCCCAGCTCGAAGCCAAGCACGGGGTGACGAAGCCGATCCTCATCCACGCCATCCTCGAGACCGCCGAGGGCGTCAAGAACGTCGAGGCGATCGCCACCGCCTCCCCGCGCATGCACGGCATGAGCCTCGGCCCGGCCGATCTCGCCGCCTCGCGCGGCATGAAGACGACACGGGTCGGCGGCGGCCATCCCGACTATCAGGTGCTCGAGGACGCGAACGGCGACGCCCCCCGTACCCGCTTCCAGCAGGATCTCTGGCACTACACCGTCGCCAAGATGGTCGACGCCTGCCAGTCGGCCGGCATCAAGGCGTTCTACGGCCCGTTCGGCGACTTCGCCGACCTCGCCGCCTGCGAGGCGCAGTTCCGCAACGCCTTCCTGATGGGGTGCCTCGGCGCCTGGTCGCTGCACCCGACCCAGATCGACATCGCCAAGCGGGTGTTCTCGCCCGATCCGGGCGAAGTGGCCTTCGCCAAGAAGATCCTCGACGCCATGCCCGACGGCACCGGCGCGGTGATGATCGACGGCAAGATGCAGGACGACGCCACCTGGAAGCAGGCCAAGGTCATCGTCGACCTCGCCCGTCTGGTTGCCTCCAAGGATCCCGAGCTCGCCGCCGCCTACGGCCTGTGAGCGCGAATTTACCGCATCGGTCCCCCCTTCGAGCCTCGGAGGGGGGACTTTTTTACGATTTTAGCGCAACAAATTCGAATTAAATCGCTTCGTGTACGACTCTGTTGCAGTGCGATCTTGACTCCCGCGCCGCCCTCGTGGTCGTCTTCCAGACTGTGTACGGCCGAGCGTCGCTCTGAGTGAGAGGGGGGCGCTGAACGTGGAGGTGGGGCAATGAACGAAGATCTCAGGATCCGCGCCGCCAAATTCGGCATCGGCCAAGTGGTTCGCCACCGCGTCTATCCCTTCCGCGGCGTCGTCTTCGACGTCGACCCGGTGTTCGCCAACACCGAGGAATGGTGGGAAGCGATCCCCGAAGACGTTCGCCCGTCGAAGGATCAGCCGTTCTATCATCTCTACGCCGAGAACGACGAGAACGAATACGTCGCCTACGTCTCCGAGCAGAATCTGCTCGCCGACGACAGCGGCGAGCCGCTGCGCCATTCGCAGATCGAAGAGACGTTCTTCGAGGCCGACGACGGTTCGCTGGTCGAGCGCCATCGCGCCGTGAACTGAGCGCGCCACACGCGCGAAAATCGGAAAGCCCGGGGCTGCGCTCCGGGCTTCGTCGTTTTCGGCCGTGGTTGGCGTCACGCCACCGACGGAGGCGTCGGGGCCGACATCGGCGGCACGTAGCGCCCCTGCGCCAGCCGCGTCAGGCTGGCGAGAAAGAAGCCGCCGATGATCAGATTGGCGAGCACGAACAACACCGGCGCCAGCAGCGCCACGGTCCCCTCCGCGCCGCGCTCGACCATCCGCATCGCTCCGAGCGGCAACGCCGCCACCGCGAAGGAATAGGCCCACCACGGCGCGCCGAACGGCTGTCCCTTCAGCCACGGAACCAGCCGCGCCATCACCGCCGCCTGCAGTACCGCATAGCCGAACAGTCCGAGCGCGAAACCGTCGGGCGCCCCGGTCGTCACCGCGAGATAGGAGACGAGCCCGACCGCCGGCGGCGCCATGTGGATGCCGATGGTGGCG
>JAAYVT010000692.1 GCA_012517025.1 Phyllobacteriaceae bacterium
CCGAGCCGCGGCTCGGTTCGGGGCAGTGGGGAGCGAAGGCATGAGCGGCGCGACGCCGATCGAACGGGTGGCGGTGGTCGGGGCCGGGGCCTGGGGCACGGCGCTGGCGCTGGTGGCGGCGCGGGCCGGGCGATCGGTGCGGCTCTATGGGCGCGACCCGGACGTGGTGGCGGCGATCGGCGAGGAGAGCCGCAATCCGCGCTATCTCGGCGACATCCGCCTGGAACCGGGGCTCTACGCCACCACCGACGCCGCGCATGCGCTCGACGGCGCCGATCTCGTCGTGCTGTCGGTACCGGCGCAGGCGAGCCGCGCGGCGGCGCGCGACCTCGCGGCGCTGGTGCGGCCGGGGACGGCGGTGGTCTCCGCCGCCAAGGGGCTCGAGCACGGCACCCGGGCGACGATGACGCAGGTGATCGCCGAGGAGATCCCTCAGGCGATCCCGGCGGTGCTGTCGGGGCCGAGCTTCGCGGTCGACGTGGCGCGCGGCCTGCCGACGGCGGTGACGATCGCCTCGGCCGAGGACGCGGTCGCCGAGGGGATCGCGTGGGCGCTCTCCTCCTCGACCTTCCGGCCCTATGCCTCGCACGATCTGGTCGGCGTGCAGGTCGGCGGGGCGCTCAAGAACGTGCTCGCCATCGCCTCCGGCATCGTGGTCGGGCGCGGGCTCGGCGCCAGCGCGCAGGCGGCGCTGACGGCGCGCGGCTTCGCCGAGCTGATGCGGCTCGCTCGGGCACTGGGGGCGGAGGCGGAGACGCTGATGGGGCTCTCCGGGCTCGGCGATCTGGTGCTGACCGCGACCTCGCCGCAGTCGCGCAACTTCTCGCTCGGGCTGGAGATCGGGCGCGGCGGTTCGATCGGCGATCTGACCCGGCGCGGCACCAAGCTCGCCGAGGGCGTGCACACCGCCTCCGTCGCGGTGGAGGCGGCGACGGCGCGCGGCATCGAACTGCCGATCACCGCGGCGGTCGCCGACGTGATCGCCGAGACGCTCGACGTCGCCGGGGCGATCGAGCGGCTGATGAGCCGGCCGTTGAAGCGCGAGATCGGCTGAACCCGGTCGGCTCAGAGGAGCGAGGCCTCGACCACGGCGCGGACGGCCTCGCGCGGCGCGCGCAACTCGCCCTCGCCGCGATAGGAGGCGCCGCCGACGTGCACCACGGTGTCGTCGATGCACAGCACCTCGACCGAACCGGAACCGTCGGGCAGCGGCAAGACCGCGTTCGCCGGCGCCAGGAGATCGAGCTCCGGGCCGTCGAAGTCGCGGTAGAGCTTGGTCCAGTTGCGGCCGGCGGTGTCGAGCCGCAGCACCTGATCGTGGTTGAAGTCGAGGTCGCGATCGCCGACCCGGGCCATGTCGAAGAACATGTAGCCGGCCCACAGATACCAGGCGCCGACGACCCGCTCGGGCACCAGCTTGAGCCCGTCGAACGGGCGCTCGGCGAGGCGGGCGAGCTGGCGGGAGGGACGGATCGGGAAACAGTCGTGGTCGAGGAAGCCGAAGTGCCGCGGCCGCAACGGCCGGATCAGGTTCGTCCAGGTCCAGTTCAGCGCCAGTCCGTGCGAGCGGTTGGGGCTCCATTCGGGATTGCGCGGCAGGCCGAGGTGCGGCACCCCGGCGGTGCGGCAGATCTCGGCGATCTCGGCGCGGGCGTTCGGATCGTTGGAGTTGTCGACGATCACCAGCCGCCATTCCGGCATGTGGCGCCGGGTCGAGCGGATCATCAAGTCGATCGCCCAGGGCAGATTGAAGGCGACGACGAACAGCAGGTTCTCGTCGCGCACGTCGCCGAGGGCGGCGCGGACGGCGTCGAGATCGGCGGACGGGCGGCGGGTGTAGAGGCGGCTGACGAGGTCGTTGCGCAGGCGCTTCAGGCGGTGGATCTGCGGGGCGAGCAACAGGCGTTCGCGAAGGCCGTAGATGCGGTGGGCCTCGGTCGACTTCGGCATGAGGGGTCCGTCGAAAGAGCGTTTCGGCGAGCGGGGCGCCGAGCCGGGCGACCCTACCACGAAGGCGCGCGCCGACGAAAGTCCGGCGGCGGGGTGGACCCCGCCGGCTCGGGCTCCTAATGTCGCGGCTCCCTTTTCTCCGGAGATCCCTCATGCTCTTCGTCGCTCTCTGTCACGACAAGCCGGACGGTCTGCCGATCCGCCTCGCCACCCGCGATGCCCACGTCGCCTGGCTGAAGAGCCTCGCCGAACGGGTCCGCATCGCCGGTCCGTTCTTCGACGAGAGCGGTCAGGCGATGTGCGGCTCGGTGGTGGTGATCGAAGCCGCCGATCTCACCGCCGCCCGCGCCACTTTCGCCGAGGACCCTTACGCAAAGGCGGGGTTGTTCGCGGCGGTGGAGATCCGGCCGTGGCGCTGGGTCGTCGGCGCGCCGGCCTGAGGAGGACGGGATGGCGCACTGGCTCTACAAGTCCGAACCGGGGGTGTGGTCGTGGGACCGGCAGGTCGCCTGCGGCGAGGCCGGCACCTATTGGGACGGCGTGCGCAATCCGCTCGCCAACAACAACATGAAGGCGATGGCGGTCGGCGAGCGCGGCTTCTTCTACCACTCCAACGAAGGCAAGGCGGTGGTCGGAGTGGTCGAGGTGGCGGCGCTCTGGGCGCCCGATCCGAACGACGCCAAAGGCACCTACGGCGCGGTGACGCTGCGGGCGATCGAGCCGTTCCCACGCCCGGTGACGCTCGCCGAGATCAAGGCCGATCCCCGCTTGTCCGAAATGGTGCTGGTCAAGAACTCGCGCCTGTCGGTGCAGCCGGTCACCGACGAGGAGTGGCGGATCGTCCGCGAGCTCGGAGGGCTCGGGGCGTGAGCCTGCGCGAAATCGGCGCCAAGGTCGACTTCATCCGGGCCAACACCCGGCTGCAGGCGCCGCCGCACGTGCCGGAGATCTCGCTGCATCTCGCCGACGAGGCGATGGACCTGTGGAAGCTGACCGAGCAGGAACTCGAGACGCTCGGCCTGCCGTTGCCGTTCTGGGCCTTCGCCTGGGCCGGTGGGCAGGCTTTGGCGCGATACGTGCTCGACCAGCCGGAGACCGTGGCCGGCAAGTCGGTGCTGGCCTTCGCCGCCGGTGCCGGGCTGGAAGCGATCGCGGCGGTGAAGTCGGGCGCCGCCCGGGTGCTCGCCACCGAGATCGATCCCTTCGCGCTGGTGGCGCTCGAGCTCAACGCCTCGATGAACGGGGTGTCGCTGGAGATCTCCGGGCTCGACGTGCTGGAAGGCGGGCTGGCGGCGCTGCCGTTCCGTCCCGAAACGGTGCTGCTCGGCGATGTGTTCTTCGAGCGGCCGCTCGCCGACCGGGTGGCGGATTTCGCGGCGAGCTGCACCGACGAGGGCATCCTCACCCTGGTGGGCGATCCCGGGCGTTCCTACCTGCCAACCAACCGCATGGAATCGCTGGCGGAATACCGCGTGCCGACGACCCGTGCGCTGGAGGACGCCGAGGTCAAGAAGACCCGGGTGTGGCGCTTCCTCGGCTGAATTCACCCTTTCTTCCGATCGTCTGCGCCGAAGGTTCGATCCCTTCGGGACTGGTCCGCGTCTTGCGAAGTGTTAAGTGATCCTCACCGGAGCGTCCCGAAACGGGACGGACGACACGGAGGGTCACGGAGTTCGCCATGCGCATCGGTCCGACCTTCGGCGTTTCGATCCTCGCCCCGCGTCTGCGGGCGGCGGCAGACGCGCGTCGGGTGCGGCGGGGGGCGGACGTCGCGCGCGGCGGCGACGACGGGGCGTCGCGCGGCGCGTTGGTGCCGGTCGATCCGGAGGCGTCGCGGCGCGAGGATGCGCCGGCCCGGTCGGTGCGGTTTTCGACCGACGCGGCTTTTCTCGCTCAGCTCCTCGCAACGGCGGAGGGACTGCCCGAGACGCGGCGGTTCCGGCGGATCGAGGCGCGGGTCGGGGCGGCGGTCTACGAGCGGGCGCAACGCGGCGAAGGGCTTCTCGCCCCCGGCTATCTCGTCGACGTGGCGCGCTGAGCGTCAGTTGCGATCGAAGCCGAAGTCGCGGCGGGCGCCGCGGATGGTGATTGTGAAGCCGCCGACCACGTCGATCAGCGCGATCGCGGTCAGGGTGAAGAACACCGAGGTCGCCGCCGCCGCCACGGTCAGAAACTCGACCAGATGGACGATGAACACCGCCAGCGACAGGGCGTGATCGACGATGGTCGGCGAGGAGGTGCGCGTCGCCTTGACGATCTCGACGAACAGACAGACGAGCGCCGCCAGGATCATCACGTCGCCGAGCAGCAGCGTGAAGCGCGCGTCGGAGACCATCGACACGGTGAACACCGGCTGGAACCACGGATCGACGGCGGGGGCGCCGAAGAGGCCGGCGACGACCAGGTTGTAGACCAGCAGCGGCGCGAGCGTCAGCGGGATGTTCACCAGCATCGAAGGACACTCCGGCGTTGGGGCGGGGAGGATCGCTCCCTTCTGGCACGGACTTGCGTCGAAAAAGAGAAAGGCCGGCGAAACGCCGGCCTTTCGAATTCTCTCGCGGAAGCGATCACTCGCCCTTGGGCTCGAGGATCTGACGACCGCGGTACATGCCGGTCTTCAGGTCGACGTGATGCGGGCGGCGCAGCTCGCCGGAATCCTTGTCCTCGACGTAGGTCGACGCCTTCAGGGCGTCCGCCGAGCGGCGGAAACCGCGCTTCATCGGCGAGGTCTTTCTCTTCGGAACGGCCATCGTCCATACTCCAGATCAGGGCGTCGGCCTCAGGCGACGCGAAATTCTCGAACGGGCACCGGAATGCCCTCGGGTCCGGTCGGCCGGCCGAAGGGACGTGGTTTCGGTGGATCGGCGGGCTTATACAGAAGCCGCGACCGTTTGACCAGAGGAAAGCGGCGTTTTTTCGCGTCCTGCCCGAGCGACGATGGTCGCGGGGGGCGGCGGCGCGGCGAATCTGCTTGGAGCGGACGGCGAAATGGGATAGCCGACGGGCGCTTCCCTCCTCGCCTCTCCCCCGGGGTTCCGCCATGCCGACCGCGCCGACGCCGTTTCTCGAAGCCCTCGCCGCCGAAGGCGAACGCGTCGAGGCGATGCTGGCGCGTCTTCTCGACGACGCCGCGCTTCCCGGCGAGGTCGAGGAAGGATTCCCTCAACGCCCCGTCGACAAGCGTGTGCACCACGAGCCCGCCGTCGGCCTCCGCCTCCGACGCGACGGCGTCGGCCTGCTCCGGCGTGCGGACGCGGCCGCGGACGACGACCTGCCCGCGGTACGCCGGGAACTGCGCGAGCGCGGTCTCCACGATCTGGCGGCCGCTCGCCCCCGTGCCCCCGGAGAGGATGTAGATCGGCGACTGCGCGGCTTTCCGTGCGGACCTTTTCGTGCCCATCGTTGCCGTACCTCCGCCCTTCATACAATCTATCAGGCCCGGGGCCGCTTGGAAACCGGCCCGATCCGGTTGCGGGAAGGGAGCATAAAATATAACCTTGACCTACATCCGGCGCCTACAGACCCGCTCCACCCCACGGTCCGAACCCGAATCGCCGCCGCGACGCCCGCGGAGCCGGCGGGAAGGCAGGAGGTCAGGCCATGACGCAACGGGCACGGCAACTCATGGAAGAATCGCGCAACGCCATCGCATCGACGGAGGAGCGGATCCGCCTCCACCCGTACCTGGACGCCCTGGAGAAACGGGGATTCGGGAAGGGGAAGCTGGCGGTGTTCGCCGGGCAGCAGCGCCACATCATCCGGAGCGACCTGCGCAGCGTGGAGCTGGCCGTCTCCCGGGCGGAGACGGGCGCGGCGCGCGAGTTCCTCTCGGGGATGCTGGAAGGGGAGCGCGCGGCCCTCTCGGCGCTCGTGCCTTTCGGGCGCGCGCTCGGGCTGTCGTCGGAGCAGCTTGACGCGGCGAAGCCGCTTCCCGGCGCCTTCGCCTACAGCGCGTACGTGTACTGGCTCGCGGGGAACGGGACTTCCGCGGAGTTCGTCGGGGCCTTCCTGGCCAACCTGGACGTTTGGGGAGCCAACTGCGGGCGGGTCAGCCGCGCGCTCCAGGCGAACTACGGCTTTGTGAAAGAGGACGTCGCCTTCTTCGACCTGTTCG
>JAAYVT010000693.1 GCA_012517025.1 Phyllobacteriaceae bacterium
CGGCCGGGTGGCGCTGGTCACCGGCGCGCGCACCGGCCTCGGCCTCGGGGTGGCGCGGGCGCTCGCCGCCGCCGGTGCCGACGTCGTCGGCCTCGGCTCGCGGCCGATGCCGGAGACGCGCGCCGCCATCGAGGCGCTCGGTCGCCGCTTCCACGAGGTGGTGGCCGATCTCGCCGCCCCGCCGGACTTCGCCGCGCTGGTCGGCGAGGTCGAGGCCTCGTTCGGGGCGATCGACATCCTGGTCAACAACGCCGGCATCATCCGCCGCGCCGACGTGCTCGACTACACCGAGGCCGACTGGGACGCGGTGACCAACGTCGATCTGAAGAGCCTGTTCTTCCTCACCCAGGCGGTGGCGCGGCGGATGAAGGCGCGCGGCGCGGCCGGGCGGATCGTCTCGATCGCCTCGCTGCTGTCGTTCCAAGGCGGCATCCGCGTCCCCGCCTACACGGCGTCGAAACACGGCGTCGCCGGCCTCACCAAGTTGCTCGCCAACGAGCTGGCGCCGACCGGGATCACCGTCAACGCCATCGCGCCGGGCTACATGGACACCGACAACACCGCCGCGCTGCAGGCCGATCCGGTCCGCTCCCGTCAGATCCTCGAGCGTATCCCGGTCGGACGCTGGGGAGTGCCGGACGATCTCGCCACGGCGGTGCTGTTCCTGGTGGCGCCGGCCTCCGCCTACGTCACCGGCGTGATCCTGCCCGTCGACGGTGGTTGGTTGGCGCGCTGAGACGGCGTATTCGGTCGTGAAGATCGCCCTCGGCGGATCGACGGCCGAGTCCGTGAGAGAGACCCGCCGGCGCGGGCCCGCGCCGTGCGGGCCGATCGCCGGCGGCGACGTCTTCGAGGTGGAGTGGACATGGATTTCTTCTCGCCGGCCCAATTGGTCGGATACGTCGCCTTCGTGCTCGGCGTCGCCGCGTTTCTCCAGAAGTCCGACGTCCGGCTGAAGTTCCTCAACGCCGCCGAGACGCTCGCCTACACGGTGCATTTCGCGATGCTCGGCAATTTCGCCGCGTCGGGGAGCGCCTTCGTCTCCTGCGGACGGTCGCTCCTGGCGATGCGGCTGCGCTCGGCCTGGCTGGCGATCTTCTTCGTCGCCCTCAACGTCGCGGTGGGGGTGGTCACCACCACCACTTGGACCGGCTGGCTGCCGGTCGTCGGCTCGTCGCTGACGACGCTCGCCGTCTTCCTGCTCCAGGGCGTGCCGATGCGCCTGACCATCCTGGTGGCGACGTTGCTGTGGCTGGCCAACAACATCCTCAGCGGCTCGATCGGCGGCACCGTCCTGGAGTTCCTCATCGCGTTGGCCAACCTGTCGACGATCGCCCGGATGACGCTGCGGCGCGCGCCGTAACCGGATCGTCGCCGCCGCGCGATCACGGCGTCAGCGCGAAATGCAGGGTGATCGACCCGCGAAACCGCCCGTTCGGCGGCGGCGGAACGTGCGTCGCCGCCATGATCGAGGCGACGGCGGCGTCGAGGTCCGGCGACCCGGACGAGCGCGTGATCGCGTGCGAGACCACC
>JAAYVT010000694.1 GCA_012517025.1 Phyllobacteriaceae bacterium
ACAGGCGGCGGATCTCGTCCGCGGAGAGGCCGCGACCGCGATCGATCACGTCGATCCGCATCGCCGCGCCGTCGCGGGCGACGACGAGGTCGATCGGCGCGCCGGGCGCGGAGGCCTTGGCGGCGTTGTCGCCGAGGTTGAAGATCACCTGTTCGAGCAGGGTGGCGTCGCCGCGCACCGGCACGATCGCGCCGGCCACGTCGAGCCGCACCGGGTGGTCCGAGCGGACCCGGCGCAGGTGCTCGGCGGCGGCGCGGACGACGTCGCCGGCGTCGATCCAGTCGCGGCGGGCGTCGAGGCCGGCCTCCAGCCGGGTCATGGCGAGGAGGTCGGCGACGAAGCGCGACAGCCGGTCGGTCTCCTCCTCGATGGCGGCGAGGAGATCGGCGCGATCGGCCGGCTCCATCCGGTCGCCGAGCTCGCGCAGGCTGGTCACCGAGCCGAGAATGGTGGCGAGCGGCGTGCGCAGGTCGTGCGAGATCGACGACAGGAGTGCCGAGCGCAACCGCTCGCGCTCGGCCGATTCCTCGGCCTGCGACCGCTCCTCGGCGAGGCGGGCGCGCTCCAACGCGGTCGCGGCCTGATCGATCAGGGCCGACAGGGCCGGCTCGTACTCGGTGGCGAAGAAGCCCTCGCCGCGACCGGGGCAGAGACCGATCACCGCGACGATGCCGTCGGCGGTGCGCAGCGGGCGGAAGCTCCAGCGCGGCGAGCCGCCGGCGGTCGGCCGTCCGGTCTCGAACACCCGATCGACGGCGCGACGGTCCGCCTCGCTCGGCGTCGGCGGCTCCGGCCACGCCTCGATCGGCCCGCCGTCGAGGGCGCGGCGGTCGAACAGCGCGCAGCTTCCCTCGATGCAGGCGGCGATCCGGCGCACCGCCAGGGCGCGGATCTCGTCGCGATCGGTGGTGGCCGAGATCCGACCGGCGAAGTCGTGCAGCAGCGCCAGCGTGTCGGCGCGGCGGCGGGCGGAGTCGGCGACCTCGCGCAGGCGCCCCGCCAGACCACCGGTCAGCACCGCCGCGACCAGGAACACGCCGAGGGCGAAGACCTCGCGCGGGTCGGCGACGTCGAAGGTGTAGGTCGGTTCGACGAAGAAGAAGTCGAAGGCGAAGAACGACGCCACGGCGGTGACGATGCCGGTCCACAGGCCGAAGATCGCCGCCGCCGTCAGCACCGCCACCAGGAACACCGAGACGACGTAGGCCGGCGGCAGCACCATGGTCAGCCGCCAGCCGAGCACCATCGCTATCGCCACCGCGCCGCCGGCACCGGCGAGCGCGACCAGCGGCGACGTCCGCGCGCTCGGCTCCTCCGCCGTCTCGACCCCGCCCGTCGGTCCCTCGACCATGTCGCGCCCTTCTCGCCGGCTCGCGTGCCTGCCGCCATGATGGCGCGTTCGCGGCCGGGGCGGAACCGCCGGTAGAGGTCGGTCCCCGGTCTTTATGAAATCCTTACACGGCGGCGGCCGGTTCGGCATCGCTTCCTTATGCGCGCGCTCGCATCGATCGTCGGTTCGCCGTCCCCGCCGGCGCCTCGCTCGTCGGGCGGAGGCGGCGGCGCAGAGAGTTTCTCCCCGATGACCCAGATCGAGCCGACCTCGCCGTCCCCGTCTCCGACCTCCGAGGTGATCTTCCCCGTCTTCGACGGCGCCCCGCGCCCCGACGCGGAGACGGCGCCGGCCGCCACGCACGGGCCGGCGCACACCGGCATGCTGGCGGCGCTCGGGGTGGTGTTCGGCGACATCGGCACCTCGCCGATCTACACCCTCGACACCGCCTTCAAGAGCAACGTCATCGTGCCGACACCGGTGGAGGTGGAGGGCTTCCTGTCGCTGATCGTGTGGTCGCTCTTCATCGTGGTCGGGACCTGGTACGCGCTGCTGATCATGCGCGCCGACAACCACGGCGAGGGCGGCATCTTCGCCCTGACGGCGCTCGCCTCCAAGGCGGCGCCACTGGCGGTCTGATCGATCGCGGTGGCGAGCGTGATCGGCGCCTCGCTGTTCTACGGCGACGCCGTCATCACCCCGGCGATCTCGGTGCTGTCCGCCGTCGAGGGCCTGGAGGTGTTGGCGCCGTCGATGGAAACCTTCGTGCTGCCGCTCGCCATCCTGATCTTGACCGTGCTGTTCTCGGTGCAGCGGGGCGGGGCGAGCAAGGTCGGGGGATGGTTCGGGCCGATCATCCTGGTCTGGTTCACGGTGCTGGCGGTGACCGGCGCGATCCAGATCGCGCAACATCCGAGCGTGCTCGCCGCGCTCGATCCGCGCGCCGGCCTCGTCTTCCTCGCCCACGCCGGGCCGGAGGCGCTGGCGGTGCTGGCGGTGGTGGTGCTGGCGGTCACCGGCGGCGAGGCGCTCTATGCCGACATGGGCCACGTCGGCCGCCGCTCGACCCGACGCGCCTTCGCCTTGGTGGTGGCGCCGGCGTTGATCCTCAACTATCTCGGCCAGGGCGCCTGGGCGCTCGAGCAGGCCGCCGCCGATCGCTCGGTCGACGGGCCGTTCTTCCATCTGGTGCCGAACGCGATGGTGATGCCGCTGGTGCTGATCGCCACCGTCGCCACCGTCATCGCCTCTCAGGCGGTGATCTCCGGCGCCTTCACGCTCACCCATCAGGCCGCCCATCTCGGCTTCTGGCCGCGCACCCGGGCGCTGCACACTTCGGCGGCGGAGCGCGGGCAGGTCTATCTCGCCTCGGTCAACGCCCTGCTGTTCGTCGGCGTCATCGCCATCGTGTTGATGTTCCAGAAGTCGGAACGCTTGGCCGAGGCCTACGGCTTCGCCGTCACCGGAACCATGGTGATCACCTCGATGCTCGCCTACGTGGTGGCGCGCGGCGTGTGGGGGTGGAAGCGGCGCCGGGCGATCCCGGTGGTGCTGTTCTTCGGGGCGGTGGTCGCCGCTTTCTTCGTCGCCTGCGCCACCAAGATCCTGCACGGCGCCTGGCTGCCGCTGGCGATCGGCGCGTTGCTGGTGATGGTGATGACGGCGTGGCGGACCGGACGGGCCAAGCTCGCCACCCGGCGGCGGCACGAGGGCGTACCGATCCGCACCGCCCTCTCCGCGCTGAGGAGCCCCCGCATCGAGCACGTGCGCGGCACCGCCGTCTATCTTATGGAGGACCCGGCGCTGATCCCGCGGTCGTTCCTGCACAACCTCAAGCACAACAAGTGCGCCCATCAGCAGATCGTGTTCATGTTCGTGCGCACCTCCGAGGAGCCGTGGAGCGATCCGATCGACCGGGTCACGGTCGAGCCGCTCGGCGAGGGGGTGGCGCTGGTCAAGGCGACCTTCGGCTTCATGGACAGCCCCGACGTGCCGTCGGTGGTGCGGGAGATGGAGGCGCGCGGGGTGCACGTCGACAAGAAGGACCTCTCCTTCTTCATGTCGCGGGCTCATCTGGTCGAGGGCGAGGAGGCCGGCCCCTGGAGCTGGCTCAGCGGCCTCTTCATCTTCCTCTATCGCAACCAGGCCGACCCGGCGGAGTACTACCAGATCCCGCCGGGCCGCGTGGTCGACCTCGGCGCGCAGATCACGGTGTGACGCGCCGGCGGTTACGTGGAAATCCCACCGGGGAAACCCTCGCGCCGCGAGGGTAGATCCCGGATCGCCCCGCGAGGGCTCGACGCCTAGCCTGCGCTCGACCGAAATTCGTCGAGACGAGGCCGCGCGCCATGAGCATGAACGACACCGCCGGATCCCCGAAGGGCAAATCCACCGCCACGAAGATCGGCGTGATCGCCGGTCTCGCCGCGGTGCTGGCCGCCGGCGTGGCGATCTTCGTCGCCCTGCCGCCGAAGATCGAGCACGCCGACGTCACCCTCGGCGCGACCGTCGATCCGGCGCTGATCGAGCGCGGCCGCTACGTCGCGGTGCTCGGCGACTGCGTCGCCTGCCACACAGCGCCGGGCGGCGCCGAGATGGCCGGCGGGCGGGCGCTGGTCACCCCGATGGGGACGATCTTCTCGACCAACATCACCCCCGATCCGAAGACCGGCATCGGCACGTGGAGCTTCGGCGCCTTCGAGCGGGCAATGCGCAAGGGCGTCTCGGCGGACGGCCACCGGCTCTATCCGGCGATGCCCTACCCCTCCTACGCCAAGATCTCCGACGACGACATGAAGGCGCTCTATGCCTACCTGATCAAGGGCGAGAAGCCGGTCGAGCAGGCCAACACCGCCTCGCAGATGAACTTCCCGTTCAACCTGCGCTTCGGCCTCGCCTATTGGGACTTCGTCTTCGCCGACGCCAGCCCGTTCGTGCCCGATCCGAGCAAGGACGCGGTGTGGAACCGCGGCGCCTATCTGGTCCAGTCGCTCGGCCACTGCGGCGCCTGTCACACCCCGCGCGGGATCGGCTTCCAGGAGACCGCGATGAGCGAGGCGGGATCGAAGGGCTCGCGGTTCCTCGCCGGCGAGAAGGTGGAGAACTGGAACGCCGTCGATCTGCGTAATCTGTGGACCGTCCCGGACACCGTCGAATTCCTGAAGACCGGCCGCAACCGCTTCGCCACCGCCTCCGGCGGGATGACCGACGTCATCCTGCATTCGACCCAGACGACTTCGCAGAGCGACCTCGTCGCCATCTCCACCTATCTGAAGTCGCTGCCGAGCGACCGGCCGCATCAGGACTTCGCCGGCCCCTCCGGCATCGTGCCGGAAACCACCTGGACCACCCGCGGCGGCCTCGGCTACGCCCAGTTCTGCACCGATTGCCACCGCCCCGACGGCGCCGGCGTGCCGGGCGTGTTCCCGCCGCTCGACGGCAACCCGACGGTGGCGGCGAAGGATCCCTCGACCCTCGTCCACATCACCCTGACGGGCTGGAAGACGGCGAAGACCGAGAGCCATCCGCGGGTGTGGACGATGCCGGGCTTCGCCCGTCTCTCCGATCGCGAGATCGCCGAGATCCTGAACTTCGTGCGGACCAACTGGGGTCAGGGCGCCGAACCGGTCTCGGAGAAGGAGATCGCGAGCGCCCGCGCCGAGCTCGACCCGAAGATCGACACCTCGACCTTCGAGACGCCGCGGCTCGCCGACCTGTTGGCGGCCCCGAACAAGGAGCAGCTGCTGCGCGGCATGCGGCTCAACGCCGAGACCCGCGATCTCTTGCCGCACAACGTCGGCGACGACCTCAACTGCACCTCGTGCCATCTCAACGCCGGCACGGTGGCGGACGGCTCGCCTTACGTCGGCATCACCGCCTTCTTCCCCTCCTACGCGCCGCGCGCCGGCCGCGTCATCACCATGGAAGACCGCATCAACGGGTGCTTCCTGCGTTCGATGAACGGCAAGGCGCTCGATCCCGCCTCCGACGACATGAAGGCGATGGTCGCCTATTTCGAGTGGATGAAAGGCGAGACCAAGCCGCAGGACAAGGTGCCGGGACGTGGCGTCGGCAAGGTCGACCAGAAGATCAAGCCGGACGTCGAGAACGGCGGACGCGTCTACGAAGCGCAGTGCGCGGTCTGCCACGGCAAGACCGGCGAGGGGTTGAAGGACGTCGGCGGGCGCGTCGTCTATCCGCCGCTGTGGGGCGATCGCTCCTTCAACATCGGCGCCGGCATGGCCCGCACCTACACCGCCGCCGCCTTCGTCAAGCGCAACATGCCGATCGGCTTCCACGAGAAGTTCCCGCTCGGCCAGGGTGGGCTCTCCGACCAGGAGGCGGTGGACGTCGCGGAATACTTCAGCCACATGCCGCGCCCGGACTTCGCCGGCAAGGTCAAGGACTGGCCGAAGGATCCCAAGCCCGCCGACGCCCGTTACTGAAGATACGCCCCCGCGAGGAAGGGCCGACCGCTCCAGCGGCCGGCCCTTCGCCGTTGCATGCGACGCGCCGCCGCGCCACTGTCGCGGCATGTTTCGCTTCGCGTCTCCCCTCGCCGCCGTCGTCACCCTCCTCGCCTTTCTCGGTCCCGCCGCGGCGGGCGAGACGGTGCGGGTCGGGGTGCTCGCCTTCCAGGGGGCGGAGCGGGCGGCGCAGGAATTCGAGCCGACCATCGCCCATCTCGGCCGCGCTCTGCCCGACCGGCGGTTCGAAATGGTGCCGCTCGATCTCGCCGGCGTGAGCCGGGCGGTGACCGACAAGTCGATCGACTTCGTCGTCACCAATCCAGGCGACTACGTCGACCTCGAATCCCGTTTCGGCGTCACCCGCCTCGCCACCCTGGAGAGCCGCGAACGGGTGGTGCCGACCGACACCGTCGGCTCGGTGGTGATCGCGCCGAACCGGCCGGGGCACCCGCGCCGCCTCGCCGATCTCGCCCGCCACCGTCTCGCGGTGGTGTCGGGGCAGGCCTTCGGCGGCTTTCGGGTGATCTGGCGGGAGATGGACGACGCCGGGCTCGGCCCGGCCGATCTCTCCGCGCTGGTCGAAACCGGCTTTCCGATGGAGACGATCTTCGCCGCGCTGCGCGAGGGCCGCGCCGACGCCGGGGTGCTGCGCGCCTGTCTGCTCGAGGACGAGATCGCCGCCGGGCGGGTCGGCGCCGAGGAGTTCGCGATCGTCGGCGATCGGCCGACCCCGGCCTCGCCGTGTCGGGTGTCGTCGCGGCTCTATCCCGATTGGCCGTTCTCCCGCCTCGCCGACACCTCGCCCGATCTCGCCAAGGCGGTGACGGCGGCGCTGCTGTCGATGGCGCCGGTCGACGGCCGCGCCTGGACCGCGCCGCAGGACTACACCAGCGTCCACGCATTGTTTCGTCAGCTCAAGATCGGCCCCTACGAGCATCTCGCCCACACCACCCTCCTCGGCTACGTGCGGGCGCACTGGCATTGGTTTCTGGGCGTCGGGCTGATGATCGGCTGGTGGATGGTGCACGTCGCGCGGGTCGAGACGCTGGTCCGACGGCGCACCGTCGAGCTCACCCGCGAGATCCAGGAACGCGAGAAGGCGGAGCAGGCGGCGCGGCTGCACCGCGAGGAGCGCGACCAGTTCTCCCGTCTCGGCATCCTCGGAGAAATGGCCTCCAACATCGCCCACGAGC
>JAAYVT010000695.1 GCA_012517025.1 Phyllobacteriaceae bacterium
GACGATCGTTCGCCGGATTCGTCGTACCCGTGAAGGGGGCGATCGACACGCAAACAGGTCGGAGACTTTCCAGCGCTGGAAAGAATCGAACCTGTGTCCTTTCGCGTATGAACTTTTTGAATTTTTTTCCTATCATGTCGGCGTTCGTCGTTCTCGGGAGCCTCTCCGATGCGCCTCGCCGTCCCCACCGTTCCGATCGTCGCCGCCTCCGCTCTGATCGTCGCCGTCGCGACCGGACCCGCCGCCGCGCATTTCCAGGAGATCATCCCGTCGGCCGACGTGCTGCCGGACGGTGGCGCGGTGACGCTCGATCTCCTCTTCACCCATCCGATGGAACGCGGCCCGGTCATGGAAATGGCGCGGCCGAAGCGGGTCGGCGAGGTCGTCGACGGGCATACGGTCGATCTGACCGGCGCGATCGTGGAAAAGAAGGTCTCGGGCAAGTCGACGTGGTCGGCGGCGGCGACCCTCGACAAGCCGGGCGCGGCGATCTTCTTCGTCGAGCCGCAGCCCTATTGGGAGCCGGCGGAGAAGAAATGGATCGTCCACTACGCCAAGGTGGTGGTCGACGGCTGGGCCTCGGGCGAGGGTTGGTCGGCGGCGGCCGGCCTGCCGGTCGAGATCGAACCGCTGACCCGGCCGACCGGGCTGTGGACCGGCAATCTCTTCCGCGGGCTGGTGCGCGCCGACGGCAAGCCGGTGCCCTTCGCCGAGGTCGAGGTCGAGTGGCGGAACGACGGTTCGGTCACCCCTCCCAACGACGCCTTCGTCACCCAGGTGATCAAGGCCGATCAGAACGGCGTCTTCGCCTATGCGATGCCGCGCGCCGGCTGGTGGGGCTTCGCCGCGCTCGTCGACGGGCCGGCGGCGAAGGGACCGGCGGGCGAGGCGGCGACCACCGAGCTCGGCGGCCTGATCTGGGTGAAGGCGACCGACATGGGCGCTTCACCGGCGAAGTGAGGAGACGGACATGGCCCACATTCCCGACGGGGTGCTCTCCCTGCCGGTTCTCCTCGGCGGCGGCGTGATCGCCGCCGGCGGACTGGCGCTCGGGGTGAAGCGACTCGACGAGACCGACATTCCGAAGACGGCGATCCTGGCGTCGGTGTTCTTCGTCGCCTCGCTGGTGGCGGTGCCGATCGGGCCGTCGAGCGTGCATCTGCTGCTCGGCGGGTTGATGGGGCTGGTGCTCGGGGTCGGGGCGATCCCGGCGGTGTTCGTCGGGCTGTTGTTGCAGGCGGCGCTGTTCGGCTTCGGCGGGCTCGGCTCGCTCGGCGTCGACGTGATCGACATGGCGTTTCCCGGCGTGATCCTGGCGGCGCTCGCCCGGCCCTGGCTCGACGCCGCGTCGCCGGCCGGCGCCGGCGTGATCGGCGGGGTCGTGGCGGCGCTGGCGGTGCTCGGCACGGCGGCCGGGGTGTCGTCGGCGTTGGCGTTGTCGGCGGCGGAATATCTGCCGAGCGTGAAGATCGTCGCGCTGACCTATCTGCCGTTGGCGGCGGTCGAGGCGGTCGTCACCGGCTTCGTCGTCGCCTTCCTGGCGCGGGTGAAGCCGGAAGTGCTCGGCCGCCCCGCCGTCGTGGAGGATGCCGCATGAGACGTCTCGACCTTCGCCGGAGCCTGCGCGCGGGCTCCCTCGCCGCCGCGACGGCGATCGCTCTCCTCGCCGCGACCGGCGGAGCGGAGGCCCATCGGCTGAAGCTGTTCGCCACCGCCGAGGGCGGCGAGATCTCCGGCTACGCCTTCTTCGTCGGCGGCGGACGGCCCGAGGGCGTCGCCTTCGTGATCAA
>JAAYVT010000696.1 GCA_012517025.1 Phyllobacteriaceae bacterium
GCGACGTCTTTGAAATGCCAGTAGAAGGCTCCCTTGCTGACGTTCAGATCGCGCGCGATCGCCTCCGCCCGGATCGCCTGGACGCCGCCCACGCTCAGCGCACGAAACGCCGCCTTGATCCAGTCCTCCGCGGAGAGTGTCGATCGGGTCGCCATCACTTTTCCATACGCTGCCGTATTGACCGCCGCAAGGGGCCGTCGTACATACGCCACCGTATGGTTCGACTTCGAGCGGAAGAGACGGCCATGAACCTTTGGATCCTCGCCTCGAGCCTTCTGTCGTTCGCGGTGGTGCTGGTGCACGTCTTCGCGGGAGGGCCGGACGTCCACGACCCTCTGCTCGCCGCCAATGCGTCGGCGATCCTGAACACCTACGTCTCGGTTCTCTGGCATGCCACGACCGCCGTTCTCCTCCTCGATGCGGTCGCCCTGCTCGTGGCGGCGTTTCATCGCGGGTCGAGAGGCGCGCTGGTGGGGATCGTGACGGGTCAGTACCTCGCCTATGCCGCCCTGTTCGTCGGCTATGGCCTCGACCGCCTGGGATCCCTCGTGGTCACGCCGCAATGGATCGCCTTCGTCGCGATGTCCGCCACGGCGCTGATCGGGGTGAGGCCTCGCGCGAGGACGACGGGGCCTTCGTCGCCTCTCGACGACCCGTCGTGAACGGCCGTCGGCAATCGGAGGAAATCGCAGCATGATCGCCGGATTGGCCGTCTCGATCTTCGTGGTCCTCACGATCGTCGCTCTGCTTCACGCCTACTGGGCCTTCGGCGGACGATGGCCGGGACACGACGAGCCTTCTCTGGCGCGAATGGTCGTCGGTTCGAAGGGCATCGCCACGATGCCCGCGCGCGGGCCGACCTCGTTCCGGTTCCGTTGCCGCCGATGCTGCAGTCCGTCGCGGTCACGGCGCTCGCGGTCGTCTTCCTCGGCCGGGGTATCGCGAGTTTCACGCCGTGGTTCCGCGCCAGCCAGTCCGAGGAACCCTTCGCGACCCTGGACCGCCGCCTCTACGGCCCCTTGTGTCTCGCGTTGGGGACCGGCTTCGCGGTCCTGGTGGCCTGAGCGTCGATCGGGGCGATCTCGGCCCGAGACCTGCGTGGATACCACCGACGGCACGATGCACCAGTACCCGTCGAGAGGTGCCGTGCCTGGGGGCGTCGCAATCGTCAACATCGATCGGCGACAATGTGATCGCAAATCGAGCCGGAACGAAGCGCCGAGATGTACTGGTTCCTCGCGGGAGCCGAGGAACCGCGTCGGGCGAACTCCGACGGATCGGTCGAATGTCACGTCACGCCTTGTATTCGATCGCCTTGAAACTCAGCCCACCCGTCTCGGTGGCGCTGGCGGCGCGCGGCGCCGACGTCCATCTCGGCTCGATCCGCAAGGAGGACGTCGCCATGCGCGAGATCGTCCAGACCATCGTGGATCTGCCGGTTCGGTCGATCCCCCCGGAAGAAGCGCCGGCGCATTCCGGCTGGCTTGCGATGTTCGCCGGCCACGACGTGCCGGCCTAGAGCGAGCGAACGCGCACCGAGTTGGGATGGCGGCCGACCGGCCCCGGATTGATCGCGATCTCGCGAGCCTGATCCTTTCCGAAGGCTGACGCCGGCGCCGCCGCCCGCCGTTCGTCTCGCCAGCGACAGGAGCGCTGATCGACGGACACTCCGCCTTCTTCGACCGTGTTCATCACGCCCTCGCCTTCTCGCGTTTTCTGCTGCCGATCAGTGCCATCAGCATCGGGCCGAGGCTGAAGCCGCCGTCCTCCGCCTTGCGCGTCAGGCTGCGCAGATAACCACCTGCCGAAGTGATCATCGCATGGCGCTGCAGGATCGCTGCGACGACGACTGACGCATGGACCTCGCCGAGGATCACCCGCGCCTCTTCCCAGGCACTCGGCGAGATCCCGAGCATCGGGCGCACCACGGCGGCCGTCGCCAGGAAGTCGCGCCAGTTGGAGATGCCGTCACTCGCATAGTCGACGATGTCCGGACAGGCCTGGAGCACCATTCCCAAGGGGTAGCCACCATCCGC
>JAAYVT010000697.1 GCA_012517025.1 Phyllobacteriaceae bacterium
ACGGCATCGAAGGCGCGTCTAAGCAGATGTCCTACTTGCTCGTCCAACCACCAATGCTTCAACCCATCATCACTTCCCAACTCTACGGCAAGACGCACATGCGCTTTCGCAATGTCAGCGCCGTCACGCGCGGTCACTCGGGACAACGCCTCGACGTATAGGCGCAGCACATCAACGTCGTCAGAATTGCTTGCGTTCTTACGAACGCGAACGCACCAGAAACTAATGGCGCGTTCAAGCCGCATCCGAAGCTCAGCGACCGTTTCCGCGTCAAGACGGGCGACGGGAATCCGACCGAGATGGACATCGATCGGCCCCTTGGAATAACTCGGCTTTGTCGAAAGAAACGCAGAGTGCCACATCGCGTTCGGCTCGAAAGCAAGCCGGAGCGCGTCGGCAAGGTGGGTTCCGAGCACGTCCATGTAACGCATACGGATCGGCATCCCAACTCGCTCGGCAACGTGGCGCAACTCGCCGAGCGGCGTGACTTGTTCGGCGGAGCGGAAGGAGACGGTGTTGCTGTTGTCGCGGTAGCTCCCCGCCTCGAAGCCGGGCTCGATCGGCCTCGCTTCCCAGCGCTTGCGGAGTCCCTCGGCTACATCGCTATCGGGTGCGCGCAACTGTTCCCACGGGTCGTAATCACGCAGCGCCAGCCGGTCTAGCCCATTCAATTCAGCAAGAAGGACGCCGTCGTCCTCCCAGCGCAACGCACCGGCCAACCACCTTGCCCACACGAAACGCGAACGAAGCGCGACGCTATCGGGATCACGCAGAACACGCGTACGTAACTTCCGAACGGCAATGCCGATGGTACTGTGGGCCTCCTCCGTCTCTCCGACCCAATAAAGCAACGCGGCCCGCCGCAGCCCCCAAACAGGATCGTCACCGTCGATCTTGCTCAAATTTTCCGCCACAAACTCGAAGTCGAGGCGGTCGCGCGCGAAGAGGCAACGCTCATGCGCCACGAGCGCGGACAGATCGCTGGGCACGGTGAGCATCTCGAAGCGCGTCGCGCGGGTCGCGAACGCCGCTTCGTCGTCAGCCGATCGCGCTGCACCCAGCAAAGCTCGGACGAGCCCGCACACTAGATCCGGTTCGGCTTCGACCAGTGCTTCGAGAGGCAATGACGCGTCCATGCGATCGGCAAGCCACGGCGGGAGAGGTTGCGCCCCATGATCGTACCGCCATGCCAACTCCAACAATGCATCCCGGCTTTCGCACTCAGGCAAGGTGTCGAGAGCGAGCAAAATGTTGTCGACGGAATTGGTGCCATGACGGATCGCGCGGCGCACTTCGCCAGGACAGACGACCCACCTTGGGCATGCTTTCCGGTCCCTTCGCCAGATTGCCAACGCTCCACGGAGTGTTTCGATGACCTTCTCTGGATTTTGGCGGTCGCGGACCCATGCATCGTGATCAGCGCCACGCACGCTTGGATAATCCTGATACGATGTCGGTTGCCAATCGCCCGGTTCAGCGGGCCGGGCCGCCTTGAGATAGTCAAGAAACATGGAAATCGCAGCGGTATGGCGCCGATCAGTCCGCTCGCCCTTCACTGCAGGGGCAAAATCGATCGGGGTGACACCACGCGCCTCCAGCAGACGCCGTTTGACGGGTGGTAGATCGAGTGCACCGACGAGGTAGATGCGCCTAGCGTTGCTGCTCAACCGATCGCGCACCCAACCTGCCCACTGCAGGAAGTTCGGATCATCGCCCGAAAAACCGAGCAGACACAGCTCATTCTCGATGAACACCTGCCGGGCCGTATTGACGAACGCCGCTCGGCGTTGCGGGTACGTGCGGTAATCCTCTTCGGAAATCACCACGCTCGCCCCATCCCCTAGCGAGCCATGCAACTTGATGATCCGCGGACCCTGGGCGTGGGGGAGGTCGCTCTCCTTGACAACGATATCATAGCCGCGCGGTGCGTCCTTGGCCGCGCGTTCGAGCAGCGTGTCATAGTTGGTCGTCAACACGTCGGCCCACGGCAGATCGAGCAAATCCCGATGGATCAATCCGGGCTCGAAAGTGTCGTCTCGGATGCTGCGACGCAGGAAATCCGTCAGTGCTGCGTCGCCGAGGCCGGCGCGGAATTCCTCTGCGATCCGTAAAGGATCACTCGGCACGTTCGCACGTTCCCCGCCGTAGAGTTCGCGGGTCATGCCCTCCGCCAGATCGGACCATAGGGGGGGAGGCGAAGCGTCGTTGGATAGGAGCTGCGCCCCACCGCGGCTGACACCAGCACCGACGAAAACTGCCGCCCCGCGCAATGTCCCGCGCGACCACAGCGCCCGGCAAAGCTGCTCTAGCGCCGGCCGGTCGGGCAGAGCGGCCAAGAGGCCGAGGGAAGGCAAACGAGCATCGGTGATCGGCAAGAAGGCATTCACTTCGAACTGAATTTGCGGATGTGAGACGATAGCTCATTTCCAGGGGCACACCAATCGGTTGGCTTGCCGCTGTTCGTGCATGAGTAGGCTAGCAGCCGACTACCGCACGCAGCGGGGAGAGAAGCCGACCGGCGCGACGCGGGCGCTCTGCTTCCGCTCGTAGTCGGCGCTTGGGCGGAATGCCTTCCACCTCGCCGAGACGCTCCTCACCAAGCGGCTGATGGCGGTAGTGGGTGACAAGGTCAGCGGCTTGGACGCTTAGCGCGACGGGACCGAGACCGTCGGCCGGCGGCATCGAAGACCAAATAGCTGGCCGTGATCGATGGGCCTCCACGCTACGATCTCTGCGATCAGCTGGACCCGGGGGCGAAGGCGCTGGAGAAGGTGGCCCCGTTCTTCCGCGCGCATCTGTGAAGGGCCGGGGCGAATGTGGCGATGCGGCGTCCTTCGGTTCCCCGTGACACCTCTTCAGCCATCGAATGTGCCGCTCGCCATGGGCGCGGATCACGAGCGGCCATACGAGGTCGGGAGACTGCGCCGAATGGGTCCGTCGGTGTAGTGCGTGACAGGGCCGTCATCGGGTGGCCCAACCTTCGTTGTCGGGCATCACTGCAACCGGTTGCACAATCGATTGTGCATCGTTCTTCCGCCGGCAACGAGCGACTTGCACCTCGGAAAGCCAAGCTGTCCCGAGGCGCGGGAGTGTTCAGAGGCGCCTCCGAACACTCGTTGCAGTCGAAACGGGCCCTTCCCTGTCATCGGGATCCGCTCTGCGACGCCTCCAAGTTTCAGGGCTTGCGTGCCAGCCCCTTGGTGAGCGCGCAGTTGTCGAGGAAGCGCCGCGCCGTCTCGGTAAACCGGACGGTCCCCTCGTCCGGGTTCTGCTCCGGCGAGCCGTACATCAGGATCTTCGTGCAGTCGCTCGTCACGGACGCTAGGGTGATGCCGCCGCGCGACTTGGCGTCGGTGAAGAAGCGGGTAAAATAGCGTTCGACCTGCTCTTCCTGGCAACTCGTGACGCTGTCGTAGATGCCGCCACCGCAGCCGGCGAAGGCCGGTGAGGCGATCAAGGTAAGGCCGAGGGCGAACGCGGCGTACCCTCTGGACCGACGATGGCGGGCATGCTTCGACGACCGACCATCGAGGCCCCGCGCCGCATCCAGGCGCGTTCCGTTGGTTCCGAATTCAATGATGCTCATGCCGAGTATGGACATACGATCCCCCGTTGCCACGCCGGCTGGTGCCGGGTGGTTGAACACGTGCGAGCACGGGGGCAGCACGCCTCCCGTATTTCCTTTGCAGGTGTTGTATTCCGGGAGCCGCCCGACAGAGCGGAGCCCGTGCTCAGCACCGATGTGCACCGACAGGACTGTTCAAGGCCCTGGCAGCGAACGGAAATTACACCCGTGCGTTTCTGCGTGCCAGCGCAATCTCGGGCTACGCATCGTGCCAATGCAGCGGGGAAGCGACCGAGAGCGTGGGCACGATTGGTCGCGCGGCATCACCCGAAGCCGTTGGCCGTTTGGAAGAGTGCACCCGGTTGCAAATATCCGTTGATTGCCGTTCCTACGCCGGGTTCTATTTATAGTAGTAATATCTACTGACTCACCTACGCTGTAGAACACTCGCGGTGTCCGATAACTGGCTCGTCGATGCCTATGGCGCTCTGGAGCGGACTACCGAGACCAGAATATTTTCAGAAGCCCATCACAACCCTCACCTGCACGACGGAACGGACATCCGAAGCCGGCAAGACAAGAGAAGAACAATCGGCATAGCGAGCTTCACCCCGCCCGATCAGACCCGGGACCGGTCTCCGTAGACACGCACTCCTATGGATTCCGGTGCCTCAGCGGCTTCGTCGAAAAGATGTTTCTCGGCACCACACCGACCCGGAACCTCGACGACACAACTGCTGATTTCTCAGATCCGTGCTACGTTGTCGCCATCACGAACTGCTCCCGATTTGACGGGCATAGAGATGGGTTTCAGATTTCGCAGATCGGTGCGCCTGTTTCCGGGCGTACGGGTCAACTTCGGCCTCCGGGGAGTGAGCGTCAGCGCCGGGGTTCCCGGGATGACGGTCAACATCGGTCCGCGACGATCGTCCATAACGGTCGGCATCCCCGGAACGGGCTTGTCCTACACGGAGACCCTCGGCCCCGCTCGTCGACCGGTCCGCAGCCCTCCGCCTGTCGGCAATTTCGTTGCCGAGCCGCTCGCCGCTCCCATCGATAGGATCGAACCGGGGGAGTGCTCCCGGGTGAGATCCGAAGTGCCGAGGTCGCCGCCTTGACCTCGCCCGACCTGGAGGGGCTCAAGAAGCTGATCAACGAGGCCGCGCATCAGAAGGCATCGCTGCAGTCCGACTGGCTCGAGGCCGTGAGTGCGCGAAAGAAGGCCTGGAAGAAGCTCCGCCGCCGCGAGCAACTGCCGCTCAGGCTGTTCATGAAGCAGGCGATACCGAAAGCCAGAGAGGCTTTCGACGAGGCGGAGAACGAGGCCAAGAAGGTCGCCGAGGCCCTTGCAGCGTCCGATATCAAGGTCGAGGTGGTTCTCGACGATCGCTGTTGGGCGGCATGGTCCCGCCTCGAACAGGCGCACCGGCGGCTGTCGAACTCGGCCCGGTTCTGGGACGTGACGTCTTCGCTGGTGGTCGATCGTTTCCGGACGCGCTCGGCGGCGAGCTTCGAGGTGACGCGCACGCTCGTCGGGCTCCGCCCCATCACGGACGGCATTCTCTCCGGACCACACCGCGGCATGAGGTTCGAGAATGCCAACGGCGACGATCTCGACATCTTCCCCGGCTTCTTGTTGATCCGCCAGAAGCAGGGGACGGATTACGCCCTCGTCGACCTCCGCGACCTCGACGCCCGCTCGTATCCGCAGCAGTTCATCGAAGCCGAAGGCGTACCGCCGGACGCTCGGGTCGTCGGCCATGCCTGGGCGAAGTCGAACAAGGACGGCTCGCCGGATCGACGCTTCAGGGACAACCACCAGATCCCGATCGCACTATATGGTCGGATCGAGTTCGCGACCTCCAGCGGAGTGCGCGAGGCCTACGATGCGAGCGACTGCGAAGCCGCTCTCGAGTTCGGTGAGGCTCTGCGAACCCTTCAAGCGGAACTGCGACGCCACGCATCCGACCCCGGACCCGTTCAAGTCGCCTCTCCGGTCGATCGGTCCTCGAGCGATCGAGCCATCGCGCTTCCGGCACTCCCCGACGTGTGGCCGGCCTATGAAGCGCTGCTGATACCTCTTGCCGTGGTCGGGGCGATGGCAATTCCGTTCTCGGTGTCCAGACCCGTGGTCGGCCCCGCGGTGTCCTCGATCACCAGCCCGCCGTCACCTGCCGCCCTCTCGGCGCCGGTCGAAGAGACGACGACGATGACGCAGCCGCCGGTTCCGCCCCCGGAAGGCAATACGACGATCGTCAAGTCGCCCCAGTCGGCGAAGAGGGAACCGGCCGGGCTTGGTGAACCGATGTCGCTGGCGCCCACTCCCTCGGACGTGCGCGGGTCGACCTCGGAACCGGTGATGAAGCGGATGGTCACGACGACGGGGGCCAATGTGCGGGCGGAACCGGATCGAGGCGCGCCCTCGACCAGGGTGGTTGCCGCGGGCACATCGGTGGTCGTGCTCGACAAGAAGAACGGGTGGGTCCGAGTCGGGAGCAGCACGTCGGAGCCCTGGGGCTGGATCCACTCGAGCCTCCTCGCGGCGGCCCCTTGATGTCCGGCGCCCGGCCGTGTGGCGACGGACCACGGCTTCGCGAGCGGCGCGGATCGATTGTGCCCCCGGCCGGTCTCGCGGTCGCTGAGGACGGTCCCGATCCATCGCGAAGGAAGCACCGCTGCCCATCTCCCCGCCGCCCGACGGCCGTCTGACGGGCCTGCAGGGCGGTATGAGCGCCTGGGCACGGCGAGGTCTGCTGGTGCCCCCTCAACCGAGAACCCGACTGGTTCGAGCCTCGGCGCCGCGAACTACGGGAGGCCAGCCCCTTCCGCGGAAGCGGCTCTTCGGCGGTCGGGGTTCAGCGGACGTTGATCCGACCGCGACGTCTGCGAGACGACCGACGCCACGGCATGCAATGCGGCGAGAAGCTGAGCGTCGCGGCGCGAGTGCACTTCTCCCGCTCCTCGCCGACGTTCGGCTGGGACGCCTTCCACCTCGCCGCGACGCCCCTCACCCAGCGGCTGATGGCGCTGGTAGCAATCGGGTCGAAGAGAACCTCTTCAGAGTTCCCGCCAGCGCATGCGGGCGGCGGCGATGTCATCGAAAGTCCAATGAAGGTTCAGACTCAGGGTCAGGCCGTTCTGCCCGATGTCATGGACAACCAGCAACCCGATGTCGGAGAGCGACCTTACTGCAGACCTGAGCGCTTCCCTGCTGACGACGCCCCCCCGGTTCGCATGAAGGAATTCCTGGATCTCGCGGTAGGTGGCGGTATGCCGGCTTCGACAACGCCCGACGGTCATCCACAAGACGGCCGCCGACAGCTTGATCTCCACCGGGCCGAGGCTCGGCCGAACGACATGCTTCAACCAAGACCAAGCAAGATCGCGAAGCGCCAGTGCCCTTGGGTGAGGTCCGCCGGCGGCGGTCGACGGGAGCCGTTCCCAGAACTCGTCATCGACTTCTGGGAACGGCATGAACACGACGTTGGTCGCGACGGGTCTGCGGCGGCGCATGAGGCCCCCCTTTCTCTGGTTCTCGGTCGGGAGAAGAAACGGAAGTTGCAACCGGATTCACCGCCCGGCGGGGGTCGATGCTGTGAGCCGATCGTCTGCTGGGTCGTTGCGGGTACGCCGGTTACGCCGGTTACACCCTCGAAACGGAGTTGCTCATGGGCAATCAGACGACTGCCGAGAACCGGTCGATCGCTCCCAGGGGGAAAGCATCGACCTCGTCGTCTCGACACTCTCTGTCTTGGAGGCGTAACCGGCGTAACCGGCGTAACCGCCCCCCGCCGCCGGGCGTTCGGGCCCGGCGGCGTGTCGATATGGACGTCGAGCCTCAGATGAGAAGCGGCTCGGCGTCCTCTTGATCGTCGGGTCCTGCGGCATCCAGCCGGACGACGTAGAAGCGCTCGGACTTTCGAGACACCTTGACGACGCGTTGAAGCTTGCCGTTCGAGCGCAGCAGACCCTTCTCGTGAAGCAACCGCCTCGTGGTGACGGTGTCGAGTTCCCGAAGCACCTCGTCCCGCCAGACCCTCGGGAGGACCAACCACTCGGTCCCGGCGCCCTCGCCGCGCCTGTAGCCGGCGCGGTCGGCGACGGGGGCGGAGGACGTCCGCCCGCCGGTGGGGAAGGTCGCGAAGCGAGAAGCCCCGTATCGTTCGATGAAGCTCGTGATGCGATCGATTGCTTCCTGAACCTCATGAGACTCCGAGTCGCCCCGATCCTCCAGCCAAGCCTCGAAGCATGTCACCGCTGCACCGAGAGCATCGCCCGGCTGCCACGGGAGGACACCGAGTGCGGTCGCCAGCTCACCGGCGTAGCCGACCAGGGCGAAGGTGTCGGCCGCCCGCCGCACCTGCCCATCGGCACCCGGTGGGACGTGGTCGCGAGCGAACGCGGCGATCGTCGTCCCAGCCTCTCGTACGACTTCGCCCACTCCCTTCGCGATCAGTCGGCGGACCAACTCCGGACCGGCGGCGCCGTAGTGCGTCCGGGCCGCGTGCTTGAGGGCGTTGGCGAGGTCCTTGGCGTCACCGCTGGCGCCCCCGTGGTCGAAGGCACCGAAGCCGAGGCCGGCGTCCGCTGGCACCTCCAACAGCCGCACGAGTTGGCCAGCCATCGGACGCTTGCCCTCCTCCTGCAACTTGTCGCGCAGACGCAGCTCGCCGGTCGACAGGACGAACGCCGTCCAGCTCTGGGGTGTCTGCATCCGACCGTCCTTCGTCGCCCGGGTCTTTCCTATGCCGGCGATGAGTTGGTAAATGCCGATCCCGACATCGTGAGCTTCGACCTGACCGAGTTCATCGAGGCAGAGCGGCAAGTCCGAGTGCCTCGCGGCGATGGCCTCGATACCGTTCGACGTACCGCGCCAAGTGTTGACGAACCCGCCGGTCGCACCCCTTCCCCATACGCTCGCGGCGGCTTCGATGCCGGTGCTCTTACCAGTCGATGACGGACCATAAAGACTGAGGCCGCCGCCTTCGCGTCCGAGCGGCCCGAGGAGGACGCTTGCGAACGCCGCCGATACCATCAACATCGGTCGAGAGTGCCCATGGACTAGAGTTCCGACCCCCTGGGACCAGTCGTTCAGGTCTCCCTTTGTGGCAAAGGCAGCGGTCGAAGTACCGGTCAGGATGACGGGTTCATCGCCGGTGTCGCCGACCGCTTTGTCGGGCAGGACGAACACGGGCCGCCCAGACACGTCGTGCCAGCCGGTACGGTTGACTGAGAGCACTTTCGGCAGGTCGTCGCAGCCGTTGAGGTAGTCCGCGAGATCGGGGCCCCGGCCCCGCTCCACGCGCAACCCGTCGCTCGCCAAGCTGCCGGTGAGCTGCGCCGTGGAGGCGTGCAGTTCCTCGGCGGAGACGAGCCTGATTTGGACGCGACCATCAGTGTCGTTCCAACGCAGCAGAGTTCCCCAGTTCCGGCCTTCCGGAGACCGGGTCGAACCGAGGATCTCGAAAGCGGCGCAGACGAAACTGTCGACGGTGCCGTCCTTCCTGTTGCGCGGCGTGGCGTAGAGTCCGTGTCCGTCCATCCTGAAGCGACCGTAGGACCGGTAGGCCGGGGGCGCCTTAGCGGCGGCGGTGTACCGCGAAACGACCCGCCGGAGCGCATCGCAGTCCGCCCATTCCGCGACCGCGTCGGCAGCATCCCACTTGGGGACCGGCTCGCGCTTCTCGTCCGGGTGGTCGGGCACCGTCGCAGACAGTTGCTCGGCGTCGATGACGTCGACTGTGCAGACCAGGCCGAAGAGGATCGGGATCAACTCCGAAGCTGCAGCGCGGCCGGGCTTGTCGTTGTCCGGCCAGAGCGTGACATGGCGGCCGGCGAGGGGGCTGAAGTCCGTCAGACGGACGGCGTTCGCCCCGCCCTGCCAACAGGTCGTGATGCGGGCGGCGAAGATGAGGGCGGCGGCGTCCGTCGCCTTTTCACCCTCGCAGATTACCACGGGCGCGTCCGCGCGCGCGACGACGTCCGGCAACTTGTACAGGGGGCGCGCGCCGGGCGGGCATTTCCACTGCCAGTGCTCGCTGCCATCCGCGCGGCGCCAGAGCGAATAAATCCCGAACTCCTTCTTTCCGCTCGGTTTATCGAACCGGCAGACCAAGAACGAGACATTCTCGGGGTCAGTCATGTAGCGCCAGATCTTGCTCGCGATCCCGAGACGAGGGTGCCGAACCCGCCGCGGAACCGTTGCAACCGGATTCAAAATCGCCATCTCTTCGTCCTCGGGAGCGACGACCGAGACATCCCCGGTCAAGCGCTCCGCCTCGGTCAGCGGACCGAAACGGTCATCGTCGTTGCGGACAAAACCATCAGTCATGCGCACCTCCCATGGTTTCGATTCCGAGCATCCGGCTGAGCAGACGCGCGGCCTCGGCCTGGGACGTCTTGGCGATGAAGGCGACGAGCGAGACCGGATCTCCTCCCCTGTCGTCGGTGGCGAAGTCGGCCCAGCGGCCGGACTTCAGGTTGATCTTGAAGGAGCCGGCCCGGCGATCGAGCCGGGTCGGGTTCTTGGCGACCCACTCCGTCCCTTCCCGGCGACCGTCGGGAGCGAGCCGAGCACAGATCGCAGGCAAGTGCGGCAGCGCGGCAGCGTTGATGCGAGCGAAGTCGAGGGAGCGCGGGGCCTTGGTCATTCGCCGCCCTCCGGATACCGCGTCTGGCCGAGTTCTTCCCATATGGCCGACGCCGCGCAGAACAGGCGGTCCTGGGCATGGTCCGCGACGACTTGGAACACGTCGGCGAGGTAGTCCGAGCAGTTCCCCTCCTCGGCTGCGCGCATGAACAGCGCGAGGCCGGCAGACAACGACACGAGAGAGGTCTTGCGACCGCACATGTCGATGGTCAGGTGCTCGGAGGAGAACTCGCGCGCGACCGTGTCCGACATCTCGCGGCGAACGGACTTCGGATAGCGGGCGGCTGCGAGCACGTCGCGGGTGACGACGCAGGTTCTGGCTTCCGGCTCGATCAGCCAGACGAACCGAAGGGGACTTGCGTTGACCTTGACGGCAAGAGTCAGATGGAACTGAACATCCGGATACTCAAGCATCGTTGGCCACCCCGCTCAACAGACGCTCGATTTCGGAGCACGGGATGAGGGTGCGGCCGGCGATCTTCACCGACTTTACGCGGCCATCACGGATCATATTGTAAAGCAGCGAGCGGCTGATCCCGAGCCCGCTGCAGGTCGCTTTGATGCCATATGCGAAGGGATGGTTGGACGGGTGCATGTTTGGCTCCTCAGGTCGATTTCAACAACGAGAGAAGGCCGCATCCGCCCATACATTTGCGACGGCTTGCATTTGTACATCGGCGTTCGCCGGTAGCCACCTTACGGTCCGGCAAGCCACGCCTGTCGCCTCAGGCGTCGATAAATCGAATTGAGCGCACCATCGGCTGCTGAGCCGATCAGGCCAGCGGGCCGATAGCCTTCAAGTTTGAAATCATGATCTCAAGAGGAGACGGGCCATTCCCTTGAGTATAGTCTTTATCAACATCATTTTTCAGTCTACGGCTCAAGTCGGATTCTTGATCGGCCTCAAATGCAAAGCGCTGCTCAAATATATTATTTGAGTTTTCGATATAAAATTCTTTCTGCGGTGCCGCCTTAGGCGGTGATGGGAAAATTTCGTAGTCAATTGGGCCGTTCTTGCGAGCCGAGATTCTCTCGCTTTCGTAGTACGCCAGCACAGTTCGAACAGAGATCGGCTTGCCATTCTTATTCGCTGATATTCCCGCGTTCGCCAGAGCGCCGTGCACCGCCTTACAGGCAGCGTCCCGGGTCATGCCTCGCCGGATCAGAGCTGCGACAGCGCATGCACATTCTATCCGCAAGGCCACATGCTTCGGGCTACCACTTTTCGTGCCCTTGTAAGGATCGACCTTCAGATAAATCGGCTGATTTCCGTCTTTAACTAGCTCAACATCACCAACAAGCCTATTGATCAGCCACCACAATCTAGAATTTTTGGGGACAAAAATACCAATAAGCCACGAAACCATCTTAATTGCATCAAATATATCCTCTTTAGTACTTATAATATTTTGTTCTATGCTCACAATATCCAGGAACCCATATCGCCTAAGTTGTGAAAGCTTCCGGTCAATAATACTCAGTGCCTGAATTGGGTCGCTTCCAATGCGGTTCACAAGCTCCGGGAACCATTGAGAATGGTGCTTAAATACAATAGGCGGCAAAGCGTCCGCCCTGGGTTGGCGCGGCTCGATGCCCTTTATATTACACATGTCATAATATTCATCTAGAGTCTTTTCAAATTCTTCATATAACTCAGTAATACTATCCGCCGAAAATTCGATACGATGATCGCTCCAGGCGAAATTATAAATGCGCCCGATAATCGTTCCTCGATCGAAATCGATCTCGACGCAAGCCTTATAGCCACGGCATTCAATTACCTGCCACTCATTATTCATTATTACTGCCTTGAAGATGAGCCCGACGGCTGCGGAGCAGATCTTTTCGAAAGCTACGTCGATGCGCATCCTCCCGCGAACAGTCCGCAGACCCGCCTCACCGGTGGATTGGACGAATCCATCGATGGGAGCGGCGACCAACTCTTCCAAGACGCGAACAAGGTGGCCAATCGAAAAGTCGGCAAAGGCGGATTTTCGAGTTGACCGTTCGCCGCTGGCGGGTTGCTTGACGTGGTTTCAGTACGGGGCTCCCCACGGCAGTCGCTGGCGGGCTCACTCCAGCGGGCAAGGAATGGACGCGGAGGCCGATCATCGCCGAGGCGCCATCGGCAAGGGGTTGGTCACATGCGTCTACGGTACTCCACACGTGACCAGCTTCAAGTGGTGGGAGAATTGGTGGGAGAAATCAGTCCCAGAAAAGCAAAAACCGCGGAAATCCGCGGTTTTCTTGAGGAGAATTGGTGGAGCCAAGGGGATTTTCGCGGTTGCACGAAATTTCCCTTGTATTTCAACGATTCGGCGTCGTGTTCTCGGTGTCTGGTGTAACAGTTTGCGGCTGCATCGCAGCAATCGATCGAACGACGAACTCGATGTGGAGTCAATAGGAGATCCGGAACCGATCCGAATTCTTTCGACGGCCTGCTACTCGGACTTTCGACGCTCTGCAACCTTGTATACTTCGTTCCGCTCGCGCTTGCCGACGGCGACCACCAAGACGAGGACTTCCTTGTCTCGGACCTCGTAGACGAGGCGATAGCCCGCATTCCGCAGCTTGATCTTGTAGCGCTCTTTCGTCCCGTGCAGCCGCGCCGACGGGATCTTCGGATTATCGACGCGCTCGGCGAGCTTCGTCTTGAACTGTTCGCGCGTGACGTTGTCGAGCTTGCGCCACTCCTTCAATGCCTCGTCCAGAAAGGCGAGGTCATAGGTCATCGAGCGAGACCTTGTGGACGGCTTGGCCTTCGCGCGCGTCGGCGATGGCGTTCAGCTCCAG
>JAAYVT010000698.1 GCA_012517025.1 Phyllobacteriaceae bacterium
AGCACCCCGACCGCCGCCGGCGGCGCCCCGACCGCCGCCACCCCGACCTCGATCGAGGCGGCGAAGCTCTTGGCGAGCAACACGATGGCGACGAGGGCGACGGTCAGCAGGAGGTACGGCGACCACCGCCACCCGCCCTCGTGCGTCGCCTCGGTCGCGGGCGCCCCTTCCACGTCGAAGAAGCCGCGATGACGCACCGTCTGGACGTAGAGGAAGATGCCGTAGAGCGCGAGGGTGACGAAGGAGACGAACAGGATCTGCGCCGTCGAATAGAACGGTCCCTCGACCGAGGTGGTGAAGCCCGGCAGCACCATGGTGAGCACGCCGAAGGGCAGCAGCACCATCAGATAGGCGCGCGCGCTGGTCGCCCGGAAGGTCTGCTCGCCCCACTTGAGGCCGCCGATCAGGAAACAGGCGCCGACCAACCCGTTGACCACCAACATGATCACCGAGAACACCGTGTCGCGGGCGAGCGACGGATTGCCCTTGCCCGACAGCATCACGGCGAGGATCAGCGAACACTCGATGACCGTCACCGCCATCGTCAGCACCAGCGTGCCGAAGGGCTCGCCGAGCGCATGGGCGATCTCCTCGGCGTGATGCACCGCGATCGCCACCGCGGCGATCAGCATGGCGAGTTCGAGAAACGGATGGATCGTCCCGAAGACGGGAAGCGCCGCGAGCACGCCGCCGAAAGCGATCACCGCGACCGCGTAGAGGAGCGCGACGACCGGTGCCACCGGACCGTGGAGAAAGCGGACGAGCGCGCCGCGCGACGTGCCGGTGGAAGACATGGGGTGGATCATCCGCGAGAGGAGGGGCCGAGGCGAAGCGATCTTCGCCGGTCGTCCGTGAGCCTGTCGCATCGACGTGGCGATCGCAAGGCGAACCCGGCGCAGGGCCGCCCGGCGGCGCTTTCTCCGCCGCCGCAACGCGGCCGCCGCCGCGACGCCCTTGACGCGGCGCCCGCGAGGGCGACATCTCGCCTCGTCGAACCTTCGCGGGAGCCCGCTCATGTATCCGACCGCCACGCCGCTTTCTCGTCGCACCTCCGTCGCCGTCGACGTCGACGGGGTGGTGATCGGCGGCGGAGCCCCGATCGTCGTCCAGTCGATGACCAACACCGACACCGCCGACGTGCTCTCCACCGCCGAACAGGTGCGCGCGCTCGCCCGCGCCGGCTCCGAACTCGTCCGCATCACCGTCGATCGCGACGAATCGGCCGCCGCCGTGCCGAAGATCCGCGACCGGCTCGACCAATGGGGCGTGACCGTGCCGCTGGTCGGCGACTTCCACTACATCGGCCACAAGCTGCTCGCCGAGCATCCCGCCTGCGCCGAGGCGCTGGCGAAGTACCGCATCAATCCCGGCAACGTCGGTTTCAAGGACAAGCACGACCGCCAGTTCGCCGCCATCGTCGAACAGGCGATCCGCCACGCCAAGGCGGTGCGCATCGGCGTCAACTGGGGTTCGCTCGATCAGGACCTGTTGACCCGCCTGATGGACGACAACGCCGAAAAGGGCAGTCCGCTGACCGCCCGCGAGGTGATGCACGAGGCGATGGTGCAGTCGGCGCTGCTCTCCGCCGCCATGGCCGAGGACATCGGCTTGGCGAAGAACCGCATCGTCGTCTCGGCCAAGGTCAGCCAGATCCAGGATCTGGTGAAGGTCTCCTGCGAGATCGCGGCGCGCTCGGATTACGCCCTCCACCTCGGCCTGACCGAGGCCGGCATGGGCTCGAAGGGGCTGGTCGCCTCTTCCGCCGCCCTCGGCATCCTGCTGCAGCAGGGGATCGGCGACACCATCCGCTATTCGCTCACCCCGGAGCCCGGCGGCGACCGCACGAAGGAAGTGATCGCCGCGCAGGAACTGCTGCAGACCATGGGCTTCCGCACCTTCACGCCGATCGTCGCGGCGTGTCCGGGCTGCGGCCGCACCACCTCGACGGTGTTCCAGGAACTCGCCCACGCGATCCAGGAGCACATCCGCGTGTCGATGCCGGAATGGCGCGAGAAATATCCGGGCGTCGAGGCGCTGAACGTCGCGGTGATGGGCTGCATCGTCAACGGACCGGGTGAGTCGAAACACGCCGACATCGGCATCTCGCTGCCCGGCACCGGCGAGACCCCGTCGGCGCCGGTCTTCGTCGACGGCAAGAAGGTCGCGACCCTGAAGGGCCCGACCATCGCCGCCGACTTCGAGGCGATGGTCGCCGACTACATCGAGGCCCGCTTCGGGCGAGACCGCGCCGCCGAGTGACGGCGCGGCCCAAACCCCGGGACGATCACGCCTTCTTCTCGCCCTGCGGCAGATAGGCGGTGGTCGAGGCGCCGTAGCGGGCGCCGGTGATCTCCTCGGGCGGGATCGCCGCCTCGATCTCGGCGACGTCGGCCGCCGACAGCGTCACCTCGACGGCGCGGGCGTTCTCCTCCAGCCGCTCGATCTTGCGCGTCCCCGGGATCGGCACGATGTCGTCGCCCTTGGCGAGCACCCAGGCGAGCGCCAGCTGCGCCTTGGTGATGCCGTGCGCGGCGGCGATCCGGTCGAGCGTGGCGACGAAACGGGCGTTCGCCACCATCGCCTCCTTCTGGAAGCGCGGCAGGCCGCGGCGGAAATCGTCGGCGCCGAACTCGGTCGAAGCGTCGACGGCGCCGGCCAGGAATCCGCGCCCGAGCGGCGAGAACGGCACGAAGCCGATGCCGAGTTCGCGCGTGAGCGGCAGGATCTCCGCCTCGACCCCGCGCGTCCACAGCGAATATTCGCTCTGCAACGCCGCGATCGGATGCTCGCGGTGGGCCCGCCGCAGCTGATCGGCGTCGAACTCGGAAACGCCGACGAAGCGCACCTTGCCCTCGCGGACGAGGTCACCCATCGCTCCGACGCTCTCCTCGACCGGCACCTGCGGATCCGGCCGATGCAGATAGAAGAGATCGATGACGTCGGTGCCGAGCCGCTTCAGGCTCGCCTCGGCCACCCGCTTGGCGTTCGCCGGGCTGCCGTCGAGACCGATCATGCGGGAGACCCCGTCGCCCGCCTCCGGCGCGATCTTGAAACCGAACTTGGTCGCGATGGTGACCTTGTTCCGCAGCCCCTTCAGCGCCTTGCCGAGCAGGATCTCGTTGGCGTAGGGGCCGTAGACCTCGGCGGTGTCGAGGAAGGTGACGCCGATCTCCACCGCGCGATGCAGCGTGGCGATCGACTTCACCTCCTCCTGGCCACCGTAGGCATGGCTCATTCCCATGCAACCGAGACCGAGGGCGGAGACTTCGAGACCCTGACCGAGCCGACGCGTGCGCATGGAATCACTCCTGAAGGAAAGCGGATCGAAGGAGCCGATCGGCGAACCCCCGATCGATCGTGACGCTCACGCTATCCGTCCACCGCCGTTCTGATAAGCTCACGTTTCGCGAATGCCTCGATGAGATCATCTCACCAATGAAGCGCGTCGATCTCTCCGATCTCGATCATTTCGTCGCCGTCGCCCGCACCCTCTCCTTCCGCGCGGCGGCGCGCGAGCTCGCGGTCTCGCCCTCCGCCGTGTCCCACGCGGTGAGCGGCCTCGAGACCCGGCTCGGCGTGCGCCTGTTCAACCGCACCACCCGCTCGGTCGCCCCGACCGAGGCCGGACGGCGGCTCTACGACCGCCTCTCCCCCGCCGTCGACGAGATCAAAGGCGCCCTCGCCGACGTGGTCGATCGCCCCGATCATCCCGCCGGACGGCTGCGCCTCTCGGTGCCGCGTTCGGCGCTCGCCCTCGGCCTGACCGACCGCCTCGCCGACTTCGGCCGCCGCCACCCCGACGTCGAACTCGACGTGGTGATCGACGAACGCCGCGTCGACGTCGTCGCCGAGGGCTTCGACGCCGGCATCCGCATCGGCGAGTTGCTCGATCGCGACGTGATCGCGGTGCCGATCGGCCCACCGCTGCGCCTCGCCGTGGTCGCGGCGCCCGAAATCTTCGATCGCTTCGGCCGCCCCGTCGAACCGCGCGATCTCGAACCGATGCCCGGCCTGTTGCGGCGCTTCTCCGACGGCACGCTCTATCGCTGGGAGTTCGAGCGCGACGGCCGCGCCCTGACCGCGCTTCCCCGCCCGCGCTTCGTCGTCGACGACGGCGGCACGCTCGCCGACATGGCCCGCGCCGGCCTCGGCGTCGCTTGCCTGCTCGAGGGCTACGTCGTCGCGGACGTGGCGAGCGGCCGTCTCGAGCGCGTGCTCGAAGATTGGTCGGCGCCGTTTCCCGGCTTTCACCTGCATCACCCGTCGCGCCGTCAGATGCGGCCGGCGCTGCGGGCGCTCGCCGACCACCTGCGCCATCGCGGCCCCGCCGTCAGCTCCGCCGCTCGGCGATGAACCGCGCCGCCTCGACGAGGCGATGGGCGCGCTCCCCGAACGGGGCGAGTTCGGCCGCCGCCGCGCCGACCAGCCGGTCGAGCTCGGCCTTCATCGCCGCCACTCCGTGCAGCGAGACGAGCGTACCCTTACCGCGGGCCGCGTCCTTGCCGGTCGCCTTGCCCAGCGTCTCCGGGCTCGCCTCGACGTCGAGCAGATCGTCGGCGATCTGGAAGGCGAGGCCGACGATCGCCCCGAACCGACCGAGCCGGGCGAT
>JAAYVT010000699.1 GCA_012517025.1 Phyllobacteriaceae bacterium
ATCGGCACGCTGCTCGACGTCGGCTTCGTCATGGCGCGGCCGTTCCGCTCGATGTTCCTGGCGATCTGCGCCGAACTCGGCACGCTGGTGACCTTCCCGCTCGGCGTGTTGATGGGCCTGCCGGCCAACCAGGCCGCCGCCACCGCCACCATCGGCGGCGCCGACGGCCCGATGGTGCTGTTCGCCTCGCTGATCCTGGCGCCGGAGATCTTCGTGCCGATCACCGTGGTCGGTTACCTCTATCTCGGCCTCACCTACGGCGGGTATCCCTATCTGGTGAAGGCGCTGGTGCCGGCCCACATCCGTGCCATCGAGATGCCGCCCGAGCCGGTCAAGGCCGTCTCCTCGGGGCAGAAGATGGTGTTCGCGGTCGCCTCCTGCGTGGTGCTGTCGTTGCTCTTCCCGGTCGCGGCGCCCTTGTTCCTGTCGCTGTTCGTCGGCGTGGTGGTGCGCGAAGCCGGCCTCAAATACTTCTACGAGCTGTTCTCCAACCAGATGCTCTACGGCGCCACCTTCTTCCTCGGCTTGGTGCTCGGCGTGCTCTGCGAGGCCGGTACGATCCTGAACCCGAAGGTTCTGATCCTGCTCGTCCTCGGCATCCTGGCGCTGACCTTCTCGGCGATCGGCGGGCTGATGGGCGGTTACGTGCTCTATTTCCTGTCCGGCAAGAAGTACAATCCGGTGATCGGCATCGCGGCCGTCTCCTGCGTGCCGACCACCGCCAAGGTGGCGCAGAAGCTGGTCTCCGCCTCCAACCCCCACTCGATCGTCATGCCGCACGCCCTCGGCGCCAACATCTCCGGCGTCATCACCTCGGCGATCTTCGCGGCGGTGCTGGTGACGGTGGTGCGCGCCGCCGGCTGACCCCGGCACGGCCGACGAGACGAAACGAACGGCGGCGGACGCGACGGTCCGCCGCCGTTCGTCGTCTTCGGGCAGGCCGGCCGCCGAGCGCGACGCGGTGGGCGAGGGGAGGTCGCTCGTCCCGCGCCCGTCGTGTCTTTGCCCAGGCCGGGCGAATCGCGGTGGAGCGACCTCGCCGTGTGCACGCGGCTTCTCTCGCGCGCCTTTGCCGCATCGCCCTCAGGAGGTGCGGATATCACCCGTCCGTGATCGCCTCGAACCGCCGTTCGCGCCGATTTCGCGGGCGCGACATCGCATTCGATGTCGCAATTTCTCGTCAAAATGAAATTTCACGATCTTCCGTAGGGAATCTTGTGCGGTGCGCGGTCGTCGCATACGGCGATGCAGCAATGAATTGAGTTGCGTACCTCAGAATTTTGAGGAAACTTGCGCTCGCCGAAGAGACGACGTGCCTCCGGCCCTTCCGTCGCAAGACGCACCGACCCGGTGGGGGTTCGCCCCGCCCGGCCCGGTCCCCTAGGCGAGGCACGACAACCCACCGCAAACGGTGGACCCCCCTCTCCGCGAGGGTGATCAGGAGGAATGACGATGAAGCTTCTTCATGTGCTGGCCGGCTCGCTGACGGCTCTGACCGTATGTCTGCCCCTGACGATGGCGCAGGCGAGCGAGGCCGCGCCGGTGATCGGGTTCTCCATCGACGATCTGCGCGTCGAGCGTTGGGCTCGCGACCGCGACTTCTTCACCGCCGCCGCCAAGGACCTCGGCGCCACGGTGAACGTCCAGTCCGCCGACGGCAACGAGGAGAAGCAGGTCAAGCAGGTCGAGAATCTGATCGCTCAGAAGGTCGACGCGATCGTCATCGTGCCGATGAACTCCAAGGTGTTCTCGGCGGTGGTCGACGAGGCGCACAAGGCCGGCATCAAGGTGCTGTCCTACGACCGCCTGATCCTCAACGCCGACGTCGACGCCTACATCTCCTTCGACAACGAGCGCGTCGGCTACATGCAGGCCGAGGCCGTGCTGAAGGCGAAGCCGACCGGCCGCTACTATCTGCTCGGCGGCTCGCCGACCGACAACAACGCCAAATACCTGCGCGCCGGCCAGGAGAAGGCGCTGAAGGCTGCCGTCGACGCCGGCAAGATCAAGATCATCGGCTCGCAGTGGGTCAAGGAGTGGAGCCCGACCGAGGCTCTCTCGATCATGGAAAACGCGCTGACCGCCAACCAGAACAAGATCGACGCGGTCGTCGCCTCCAACGACGGCACCGCCGGCGGCGCCATCCAGGCTCTCGCCGCCCAGGGCATGGCCGGCAAGACCGCCGTGTCCGGTCAGGACGCCGACCTCGCCGCCATCAAGCGCGTCAAGGCGGGCACCCAGACCGTCAGCGTCTACAAGCCGCTGAAGCTGATCGCCTCCGAGGCCGCCAAGCTCACCGTGCAGCTGGTGCGCAACGAGAAGCCCGCCTTCAACGCCAAGCTCGACAACGGCAAGAAGCAGGTCGACAGCCTGTTGCTGACCCCGATCCCGCTCACCAAGGACAACGTCGATCTGGTGATCAAGGACGGCTTCTACACCAAGGAACAGGTCGACGGGCAATGAGCTCCGCATCCCGGCGCCCGAGCGGGATCTCCCGCTCGGGTGCCGACGCGCACCGTCGGCGACCCGGTGGCCGCCGACGGTCGAGCACGGACGAGAGGCGCCCGTGCCAGGGGAGGCAGACTTCGACCAGCGATAATCCGTACGCAGGATCCATGGGCGACGGCGGCAGTCCTCGAGAGCGATGATCGTCGACGCGATGGTCCGGCGTGGGTGCGCGGGTCGATGCGAGGGCGAGCGACATGGCCGACTATCTGCTGGAGATGCGCGGCATCACCAAGGAATTCTCGTGCGTCAAGGCGATCGACGGCATCGACTTGGTGGTCCGGCCCGGCGAGTGCGTCGGGTTGTGCGGCGAGAACGGCGCCGGCAAATCGACGCTGATGAAGGTTCTCTCGGCCGTCTATCCTTACGGCACCTGGGACGGGAAGATCCTCTGGGAAGGCGCGGAGCTGAAGGCCCGCTCCATCCGTGAGACCGAGGACGTCGGCATCGCCATCATCCATCAGGAACTGATGATGGTGCCGCATCTGTCGGTCGCCGAGAACATCTTCCTCGGCAGCGAGCCGACCACCGCCGGCGGCTTCATCGACTACGACGCGATGAACGCCCGCGCCGCCAAGCTGCTCGCCCAGCTGAAGATGCCCGACGTCAACCCGGCGGTGCCGGTGATGGCCTATTCGGGCGGCAAGCAGCAGCTGGTCGAGATCGCCAAGGCGCTGAACAAGAACGCCAAACTGCTCATCCTCGACGAGCCGACCTCGGCCTTGACCGCCGCCGAGACGCGGACGCTGCTCGATCTGGTGAAGGAGTTCAAGGCGCGCGGCATGGCCTGCGTCTACATCTCCCACAAGCTCGACGAGGTCGCCGAGATCGCCGACACCGTCACCGTGATCCGTGACGGCACCCACGTCGCCACTCGCCCGATGGCCGAGCTCACCACCGACGACATCATCACCATGATGGTCGGCCGCGAGATGAAGAACCTCTATCCGAAGTCGGAGCACACCGTCGGCGAGGTGATCTTCGAGGCCAAGCACGTCACCGTCTTCGACACCACCAACACCGAGCGCAAGTTGGTCGACGACGTCTCCTTCCAGCTCCGGCGCGGCGAGATCCTCGGCGTCGCCGGTCTGGTCGGCGCCGGCCGCACCGAGCTCGCCTCGCATCTCTTCGGTTGCTGGAAGGGCGAGCACCACGGCGAAATCTTCCTGGACGGCAAGGCGATCCGCGTCCACAGCCCGCGCGATGCGGTGCGTCAGGGCATCTGCATGGTGCCCGAGGACCGCAAGCGCCACGGCATCGTGCCGCTGATGGGGGTCGGCCACAACATCACCATGTCGGTCCTGTCGCGCTTCACCCGCTCGAAGTTGATCGACGAGGAGGAGGAGATGGCGACCATCCAGGCCGAGATCCTCCGCATGAAGATCAAGACGGCGCAGCCGTTGTTGCCGATCGCCTCGCTCTCCGGCGGCAACCAGCAGAAGGCGGTGGTGTCCAAGATGCTGCTGCCCGAGCCGAAGGTGCTGATCCTCGACGAGCCCACCCGCGGCGTCGACGTCGGCGCCAAATACGAGATCTACAAGCTGATCTTCGAGCTCGCCGAACAGGGCGTGGCGGTGCTGATGATCTCGTCGGAGCTGCCCGAGGTGCTCGGCATCTCCGATCGGGTGTTGGTGATGGGCGAGGGCAAGCTCCGCGGCGACTTCCCCAACACCGGCCTCAGCCAGGAGAAGATTCTCACCGCCGCACTCGGCAAACAGGACAAGATCGCCGCCTGAGGGCGAAGCGACCACATCAGTAATGGTAGGCGCGCCATGACCATGACTCGTAAGGACGTGAGAACCTTCCTCGCGTCGAACAAGATTGCAGCTCTCCTCATCATCATCGCGATCATCTGGGCCTTCTTCGGCTACATGACCTACGATGCCGATCTCGGCGGCTCGCAGTTCCTCACCGCCCGCAACTTCTCCAACCTGCTGCGCCAGATGGCGATCACCGGCATGTTGGCGAGCGCGATGGTGTTCGTCATCGTCGCCGGCGAGATCGATCTGTCGGTCGGCTCGCTGCTCGGCATGCTCGGCGGCATCGCGGCGGTGCTCGACGTCACCTATCACTGGCCCCTCGCCGGCACGGTGGCGGTGGTGGTCCTGCTCGGCATCCTGATCGGTCTGTTCGTCGGCTGGTTGACCGCCTATCAGGGAATCCCGTCGTTCATCGTCACCCTCGGCGGCATGCTGGTGTGGCGCGGCGCGGTGCTGGGTCTCACCGGCGGCATCACCGTCGCCCCGGCCTCCGAGCCGCTGAAGGTGATCGGCCAGGGCTATCTGCCCGATCTCGCCGGCAACGCTCTCGCCGTGCTGCTGTTCCTGCTGCTGGTGGTGCTCGCCTTCCGCACCCGCGCCGGCCGCGTCAAGCATTCGCTGCCGGTCGCCTCGATGCCGATGGAGCTCGCCCGCCTGATCGGCGTCGGCATCGTGGTCTTCGGCTTCGTGCTGACGCTCGACAGCTATCAGGGCGTGCCGGTGCCGGTGCTGATCCTGTTGGTCATCCTCGGCGTCTTCACCGTGGTAGGCAACAAGACGGTGTTCGGCCGCCGCATCTACGCCGTCGGCTCCAACATGGAGGCGACCCGCCTCTCCGGCGTCGACGTCAATCTGGTGAAGATGCTGGTGTTCGGTCTGATGGGCCTGATGTGCGCCTTCGCCGGTCTGACCACCACCGCCCGCCTCGCCGCCGGCACGCCGTCGGCCGGCACCGGCGCCGAGCTCGACGCCATCGCCTCCTGCTTCATCGGCGGCACGTCGATGCGCGGCGGCGTCGGCACGGTGATCGGCGCCCTGGTCGGCGCGTTGATCATGGCGAGCCTCGACAACGGCATGTCGATGCTGGGGGTCGAGACCTTCTGGCAGCAGATCGTCACGGGCCTGATCCTGGTCGCCGCCGTGTGGATGGACATCGTCTCCTCCGGCAACACCCGCTGAATTCCCCCGAAACGCAATCGAGCGCCCCGCTCGCGCCTAGACCCCGACCGGCTCCGTCCGGCCGGGGTTTTTCCTTCTCTCGCCGCCGAGCAGCGTCAACCGGCCGAGGGCGCCGCATCTCCGGCGAAGGCCGGAACGAACGGGCGATATCCGGCACGCAGCACCGCGACGAGCGGGGCGGGCGTCAGCACCGCCACCGTCTCCCCCGCCTCGGGCGCGATCGCCGCGTCGTACCCTTCCCATCGCCAGCGATGCAGCCCTCCCGCCCGGACGAGATGGGCCGCGTCGCGATCGCCGTCGCGCAGCACGAAGGTCCCGTCCGGCAGGTCGGCGACCGGCGTGCGTGGGTGCCCCGTCGCCTCGACCCGACGCCGCGCCGCGTCGAGCGCGCGGTCGATCTCGTCGGCTCGCACCGCGACGCCCTCGGCGATCCCGCCCGCCCGTCGCCACGCCGCGACGAAGCGCTCGAAGGCGGGCCGGCGACAGCGCGCGCAGGGGCGATGACCGGCGGCGAGCGCCACCGCCTCGTCGGCGAAGAACAGGGGCGTGTAGCGCCCCGGCGTGTCGAACCTCACCGGCCCGCCCGGGCCCTCCGCGAGGGTGCAGCAGATCCGGCGCAGGACGTCCGGTCGCGCCTCGCGGACGATCGCGCCGTCCGCCCCGTGCAGATCGCCGCGATTGCCCATCAAGGCGCCGCGCGCAGTCGTCGCCTCCAGCGTTCCGAACGGCGTCACCCGATTGCGGCGCGGCATCGACGGTCTCCCGGTCCGGTCTCTTCCCGCTCGATCCTGCCACGAAACGACGACGGCCGCTTCCGTCTCCGGAAGCGGCCGCCCTGGGGTCTGGGCAGGGGATTGCCGGCTCAGAGCGAGCGCATCACCAGACCTTCGAGCCGTTCCTGCCGGCCGGAGCACGGCTTCGGGTCGAGCTTTTCGGCGATCGCGCGATCGGCGACGTCCGCCAGACTGCGCTCGCCCGCCAGGATCGCCTTGCCCTCGGCGCTCTCCCAACCGGCGTAGCGCTCGGCGCGCGGACGCTCCAACGTGCCCTTCTCGAGCATCGCCGAGGCATTGATCAGGGCGCGGGCGCAGGCGTCGATCGAGCCGACGTGGGCGAAGAGCAGATCGTCCGGATCGATCGACTGACGCCGCACCTTGGCGTCGAAGTTCATGCCGCCGGTGGTGAACCCGCCGCCCTTCAGGATCTCGTGCAGGACGAGCGTCAGTTCGCCGACGTCCATCGCGAACTGGTCGGTGTCCCAACCGAGCAGCGCGTCGCCGCGGTTGATGTCGATCGAGCCGAAGATGCCGAGCGCGTTGGCCAGCATCACCTCGTGGTCGAAGGTGTGGCCGGCGAGCAGCGCGTGGTTCTGCTCGATGTTGACCTTGACGTCGGCGAGGAGGTCGTAGCGTTCCAGGAAGCCGTAGACCGTGGCGACGTCGAAGTCGTACTGGTGCTTGGTCGGCTCGCGCGGCTTCGGCTCGATCAGCAGCGGGCCATCGAAGCCGATCTTGTGCTTGTGCTCGGCGACCATCGCCAGGAAGCGGCCGAACTGATCGAGCTCACGCTTCATGTCGGTGTTGAGCAACGTCTCGTAACCCTCGCGACCACCCCACAGAACGTAGTTGGCGCCGCCGAGCCGCTTGGTCGCCTCGAGGGCGATGCGGACTTGTCCGGCGGCATAGGCGAAGACGTCCGGATCGGGGTTGGTGGCCGCCCCCGCCATGTAACGGCGGTTGGAGAAGAGGTTGGCGGTGCCCCACAGGAGCTTCAGGCCGGTCTCCTCCATCTTGGCCTCGAAGACGTCGCAGATCGCCGAGACGTTCGAGGCCTGTTCGGTGAGGTTCGCCCCTTCCGGCGCCGCGTCGACGTCGTGGAAGGTGAAGAACGGTACGTCGAGGAGACGGAAGAGATCGAAGGCGACGTCGGCCTTGGTCTTGGCCATCGCCATCGGATCGACGCCGTGCATCCACGGACGCAGGAAGGTCTCGCCGCCGAAGGGGTCGCCGCCCGGCCAGCACAGCGAATGCCAGTAGCACACGGCGAAGCGCAGGTGCTCGGCCATGGTGCGGCCGGCGATCACCCGGTTCTTGTCGTACCAGTGGTAGGCGAGTTCGGCGTCGCTCTCCGGGCCGACGTAGCGGACCGGCTCGGTTGCGCCGAAGAAGCGCGAGGCGGGGGCGTTCATGAGCGGATCTCCTTGGCGAAGGGGGCGAGGCGGCGCCACGCGAGGTGCCGTTCGCGGTGAAGGGCGGCACGCGCCGCATCGGGATGGAAACTGTCGATCCGGCGCGGCCGGGTGCAGACGGCGGCGACGGGTTCGCCGGTCGCTGCGAGCCGGCCGAGCCGGGCCGCGCCGAGGGCGGCGCCGACCGAGCCTTCCTCGACCCGGTGCACCGGGATTTCGAGCTGGTCGGCGAGGATCTGCGCCCACAAGGCCGAGCGCGAGCCGCCGCCGACGAGGTCGAGCTCGGCGATGGTGGTTCCGGCGGCGGCGAGCGCGTCGCGATTGTCGAGAACGGCGTGGCCGACGCCCTCGAGCACGGCCCGCGTCATCGCCGCCCGATCGCTCTCCGCCCCGAGGCCGGCGAACACCGCCCTGAGCGCGGGATCGTTGGCGGGCGTCCGCTCGCCGGTGAGATAGGGCAGGAACAGCACCGTTCCGGGGGTCGGATCGTCGCCGAGTTCGGCGAGGAGATCGCCGGCGCCGCGCCCGCTCACCCCCGCCCACCAGGCGAGGGACGAGGCGGCCGACAGCATCACCCCCATCTGATGCCAAGTGCCGGGCAGGGCATGGGCGAAGGCGTGCACGGCGGAGGCCGGATTGGGGGCGAAGCGGTCGGTCGTCACCCACAGCACGCCCGAGGTGCCGAGCGACAGGAAGGCGTCGCCCGGCGCCACCGCGCCGAGCCCGACGGCGGTCGCGGCGTTGTC
>JAAYVT010000700.1 GCA_012517025.1 Phyllobacteriaceae bacterium
CACTCGACGTCGCCGTCGACCTGCCGCGCCCGCGTCGCCGCGGCTCCGCCGATCTCGCCCGGCTCGAGGCCGAGATCCTGAAGCACCTCGTCCACGAGGACCCGCCCGAGATGGACTGGGTCATCTGAGCCCGCCCGCCAGCGCCTCCCGGGGCCCGGCTCCGATCGTCACGCACCGGTCGACGGTCTCCGCCGGGGTCCCCTCTCCCATCGATCTTTCGGAGTCTCCAGGAATGAACGCCCTCGTCGCACCCCCGCACGCCGTCGACCCGAGCACCTTTCGAGCCGCCTTCCGCCGTTTGGCCGGCGGCGTTTCGATCGTCACGGTCGGTCGCGGCGACACGCGAACCGGCCTGACCGCCACCTCGATCGCCAGCTTTTCGGCCGATCCGGCCATCCTCACCTTCACGCTGGCCGGCGCCTCGTCGACCCGACCGGTGCTCGAACGGGAGCGCCGCTTCGGCGTCGCCGTGCTCGCCGCCGATCAGCAGGCGATCGCCGAGCGATTTTCGGGGGCGGGAGGCATCCGAGGCGCGGCCCGCCACGACGGCGCCGAGTGGACGACCGCCGTGACCGGGGCGCCCCTCCTCGTCGGCGCGCTGGTCTCGCTCGACTGCGAGCTCGAGGAGACGATCGAACGCCACGGCCAATTCCTCGTCTTCGGCCGCATCCGTGCCGTGATCGCCGACCCGGACGACGCCCGCTCGCCGCTTCTCTACGCCCGGGGCGCCTATCGAACCCTGCCGTGACCGCCTCCCGTCGCCGCTCCGACCGTCGGGTCGCCCGGCGACGAAGCGCTCCCACCGGCTCGAGGCGTCGTGCGCGGAGGCGCCATGCTCGGCGTGCATGGCGATTTCGGTCGTGCCGCCGAAAGCGGTTTCCAGCCCGCGCCGACCCGGGGGGCGCCACGCATCGGAACCGGGGCGTTCCATGGAATGTGATTTCTCGTTCCGAATAGGCCTTGGAACCGAAATGCATTTCCAATTTTCCGAGGTACGGAGCCTGTCGATTGGAAACGAATTTCTCTAGCATGATCCGAGACATCGACCGGCGACGGAGTTGCCCGTGACCACGGAATCTTTCACCGAGCCCACTGCGGCCCGGCTCGTCTCACCCCTCCGCGACGAGCGCGCGCCCATGGTGCGGCTCGCCGGCGTGACGCGGATCTACCCGAAGACCGCGAGCAGTCCGTTGGTGACGGCGCTCGCCGACGTCGATCTCGAAGTCGCCGTCGGCGAGATCTACGGCGTGATCGGGCGCTCCGGTGCCGGCAAGTCGACGCTGATCCGCACCGTCAACGGTCTCGAGCGCCCGACGAGCGGCACCGTCACGGTCGACGGGGTCGAGATCACCTCTCTCGACGCACCGCGCCTGCGCGCCGAACGGCGCAAGATCGGCATGATCTTCCAGCACTTCAATCTGGTCTCGTCGCGCACCGTGTTCGACAACGTCGCGCTGCCGCTCGAATTCGCCGGGGCCGACCGCGCCACGATCGCCGCGACCGTCGACCCGCTGCTCGACCTCGTCGGGCTCGCCGACAAGCGGGCGCGCTACCCGGTCGAGCTCTCCGGCGGTCAGAAGCAGCGGGTCGGCATCGCTCGGGCGCTCGCCACCCGGCCGAAGGTCCTGCTCTCCGACGAGGCGACCTCGGCGCTCGACCCGGAGACCACGCGGTCGATCCTGGCGTTGCTCAGCCGGGTCAATCGCGAACTCGGCGTGACCATCCTGCTCATCACCCACGAAATGGAGGTGGTGAAGGAGATCTGCGACCGAGTCGGCGTCATCGACGCCGGACGGATCATCGAGGAAGGGACGACCTACGACGTCGTCACCCGTCCGAAGACGGAGACCGCGCGGTCCTTCCTCGGCACGCTCACCGGCCGGGCACTGCCGCCGGGCCTCGCCGAACGGCTGCTCACCTCGCGCGACGGAGCGAAACGCGCCGTATTGCGCCTGCTGTTCACCGGAAATCTCGCCGAGGAGCCGACGATCGCGCGGCTGTCGCGCCGATTCGGCACCGACGTCGCCATTCTCCAGGCCCAGGTCGACGAGATCGCCGGCCGGCCCTTCGGTTCGATCACGGTGGCCCTCGATGCGGCTCATGCCGACGACGCGGCGCTCGACGCCTTCCTGGCGGAGGCCGGGGTCGCGGTGGAAAGGATCGGTCATGTCGCCTGAACTCTTGCGGCTCGTGTGGACCGCCACCCTCGACAGTCTCTACATGGTGGCGGTGTCCGGTCTCCTCGGCACGCTCTTCGGCGCGCCGCTCGGCATCTTCCTCGCCACCTCGGGCAAGGGCGAACTCTTCGCCGCGCCGATCGCCAACCGCGTTCTCGGCCTCGTGGTCAACGCCACGCGGTCGACGCCCTTCATCATCCTGGTGGTGGCGATCATCCCGTTCACGCGGGCGATCGTCGGCACCTCGATCGGCACGTCGGCGGCGATCGTGCCGCTCACCATCGCCGCCACGCCCTTCATCGCCCGGATCATCGAGGCGGCGATCCGCGAGGTCGATCACGGCCTGATCGAAGCCTCGCTCGCCATGGGCGCGACGCCGCTGCAGGTGGTCCGCAAGGTGCTCGTCCCCGAGGCGCTGCCCGGCATCACGCTCGGCCTGACGCTGACCGCCGTCACGCTGCTCGCCAACTCCGCCATGGTCGGTGCGGTCGGCGGCGGCGGCCTCGGCGATCTCGGCA
>JAAYVT010000701.1 GCA_012517025.1 Phyllobacteriaceae bacterium
CCGGCCGGGCGACGGCTCGCTGCGGGCGGACCGGGTCTCGACGCGGCGCGAGGGGGAGCAGACACGCGAACGGCCCATCCGGGAGGGGGCGGATGGGCCGTCGTGTGCACGTCCGGATCGCGGGAGGAGGGCGTCAGGGGCTTCCGGCGTGCGAAGGCTCGGGGGCGGCGGGGGTCGCGGCGCGGTGATCGAGAGCGGCGCGGTGCGCGCGCATCTCGCAGACCAGCCAGTCGACCCAGGCGGACATGCCTTCGCCGGTCTTGGCGGAGGCGTCGACGATCGGCGCCCGCCCACGTACCCGATCGATCGAGCGATGGGCGCGGGCGAGGTCGAACTCGTCGAAATGCGGCAGCAGGTCGGTCTTGGTGACCAGCACCAGATCGGCGCCGCGGAAGATCACCGGATATTTGTCCGGCTTGTCGTCGCCCTCGGTGACCGAGAGCAGGACGACGTCGCGATGCTGGCCGATGTCGAAATCGGCCGGGCAGACGAGGTTGCCGACGTTTTCCACGAAGAGCACGTCGATCTCGTCGAGGTCGAGGCGGGCGACCGCGTCGGCGGTCATCGTCGCGTCGAGGTGGCAGGTGACGCCGGTGGTGATCTGCACCGCCGTGACGCCGTGCCGACGGATCCGATCGGCGTCGTTCTCGGTCTCGAGGTCGCCCTCGATCACCGCGACGCGCAGGCCCGGCGGCAGCGCGGCGAAGGTCGCCTCGAGCAGGCGGGTCTTGCCGGAGCCGGGCGACGACATCAGGTTGACGGCGAAGACCCGGTGCCGATCGAGCAGGGTCCGCAGACGTTCGGCGGTCCGATCGTTCGCCGCCAGCAGATTCTCGAACACCGCGACGGTGGCGGAATCGCCGTGGTCGTGGGTGTGGCCGGAATGGCCGTGATCGTGGCCGCAACCGCAATCCAGGCACATGAGATGCGTCTCCTTTCAGTCGGCGTAGCGATCGGCGGCCGGCATCGGCGCGATCTGACGACGCAGACGCCCGAGATCGGAGATCACCATCGACTGCTGACCGAAACGTTGCAGGATGCCGCAGCGGACCAACTCGGCCATCACGGTCGAGACGGACTGCCGCGTCGCACCGATCTGCATGGCGAAGTCCTCGGCGTTGGGCGGCGGCGACAGCACGACGCCGCTTTCGCTGCTGCGTCCCTCGCGCTCGGCGGTGTCGCAGAGGACGCGGATGAGACGGTGCTTGACGTCGTGGAAGGCCATGTCCTCGATCAGGCGGATCGAGCGCTCGAGCAGCCGGTCGAACACCGGCATCGCCCACAGCACCAGCTCCGGATCGGTCTTGGCGAATTCGCGGATGGCACGCATCGGCACGAAGACGATCTCGCCGTCGCGCCGGGCCTCCAGCATCGAGCCGGCATGGACGCGCGCGGCGTCGCCGGGGCCGAGCAGGAACAGGGTCAATTCACGGCCGTCGCAGGAGACGAAGGCGCGCAACGAACCGGAGCGGACGACGACCAGCCCGTCGGCTTCCTCTTCCTCGTCGGATCCGCGGATCATCTGACCGGCGGTGACGCGGCGAAACGAAAGATGACGCGCCGAAGGCCCCTTCGACATGCGCTCGACGATTTCGTTCATCGGGTTCTCGCCGGACATCCTCGACCTCTCCCGTGTTGCCCCCCGTGTCGCAACGTCACCGCCATCGGTGGCGCGCTGCGATCGACGAGAGGCATGATAGCGCCGATCTCAGTATTGGCGATGGGAAAGTACCTGAAATTCGATGTTCAGACCCGTTGCCGCAGGCTGTCCGGAGTGTCGCAAATTGCGACAAAACGGCTGAATCAAGATGATTTGGAACGGAATGGTTGTAGTCTTACAGTCTAAATCCCGCAGAATCAAGCACGTTTCGATGCTCGGGAGCGGGATGTGCGAACGCGGGGGTGCGACGGCCGCATCAGGGCTTTGCCGCATCGGGGTTTTGCAGACGACGATAGAGCGTGGAACGGTGGATGCCGAGGCGGCGGGCGGCGCGCGAGACGTTGCCTCCCTCTGCCTCGAGCGCGGCGCGCATGGCGGCGAGGGTGATCGCGCCGAGCCCCTCCTCGACGTCGACGCCGACCGAGGGATCGGAAGAGGGGAGATCGGGCGCCTGCCGGATTTCGTGCGGCAGCACCTCGGGCACCAGCGGTTCGCCGGCCTCGGCGAGCACCACCAGCGAGCGCAGAGTGGCGATCAACTGACGGCGATTGCCCGGCCAGCCGTGGGCGGCGAGGACGGCGAGGGTGTCCTCGGGCAGACGGTCGACCAGCTCGGGCGGCGCCACCGCCTGCCAGATCTCGCGGATCAGGGCGCGCCGATCCGGGTGGAAGCGCAGCGGTTCGAGCTCGATCGTGTGGGCGGCGAGGCGGATCATCAGGTCGGCGGAGAAGCCGCCGGCGGCGACGCGATCGGCGAGCCCCCAATGACTGGAGGAGAGGAGGTCGAAATCGCGCCCGGGCGGCCGGGCGTCGTCGTCCTCGGTGCCGGCGAGGGCGCGCACCAGACGAGCCTGCAGGGCGAGCGGCAGCACCTCGACGGTGTGCAGGAACAGGCAGCCGCCGAGCGCCGCCTCGAGCGCGCCGCCGCCGACGGCGGTGCCGAACAGCGACCGTTCGAGATCGGCGGCGTTTTCCTCGGAGCAGTCGACCATGACGAAGGGGCCGCCGCGGCGCCGGCTCTCGGCGTGGACCTCGCGGGCGAAGGCTTCCTTGCCGCAGCCGACCTCGCCGCGCACCAGGATCGACACGCCGGCGTCGACGAGGCGGACGGCGCGATCGAGCAGGGCGCGGACGCGATGGTCGAAGGGCGCGCGCGAGCCTTCCTCCACCGGGTGCAGGCGGGGGACGCGATGGACGGCGGCGGCGCCCTCGTATTTCTCCTCGATGCGGCCGAACAGGACGG
>JAAYVT010000702.1 GCA_012517025.1 Phyllobacteriaceae bacterium
AGCACGGTCGGGTTCGCCAAGTCGGGATGGCGGACGAGGCAACCGGCGTAGAAGGCCATCAGATAGCTCTTGCCGGAGCCTTGCGTGTGCCAGATGACGCCGATGCGGCGATCGCCGGCGCGGTGGTCGTCGACGCCGTGCAGGCCGTAGGTCTCGGGATCCTCGCGGAAGCCGGCGCCGAAGTCGCTCTCGTCGCGGCCTCGGTTGGAGGCGAGGGCGTGCAGCGTCGAGCGCAGGGCGCGGCCGACGGCGTGGAACTGGTGATAGCCCGCCACGATCTTGACGAGGCCACCGCCGGTCTCGGCGAAGACGGTGAAGTCGCGGACGAGATCGAGGAAGCGGGCGGGGGCGAACACGCCCTCGATCAGGGTTTCGAGTTCGGGCCGGCCCTTGGGCAGCAGCGACGCGCCGTCGGTGGTGCGCCAGGGCATGAAGCGTTCGAGATCGGCGGTGAGCGACCCGAGCCGGGCGCCCATGCCGTCGGAGGTGGCGAGCACCGCGTTCACACGGAACAGCGACGGGATCTCCGCCTTGTAGGTCTGGAGTTGGGCGTGCGCGGCGGCGAGCGTGCCGCCCTCGGCGCCGGGCGCCTTCAACTCGATCACGCCGAGCGGCAGGCCGTTGACGAAGGCGACGAGATCGGCGCGGCGCTCGTTGCCCGCCTCGATCACGGTGAACTGGCGCACCACCAGGAAGTCGTTCCAATTCGGGTGGTCGAAATCGACGAGACGCACGAAGTCGCCGCGAAGGGTGCCGTCGTCGGCGCGATACTCGATCGGCACGCCCGCGATCATCAGACGGTGGAGGCGGCGGTTCTCCTCGACGAGGCCGGGAAACTCCGACGCGGTGATCCGGCGCAGCGCATCGTCGAGCGCCTCGCGCGGCAGGCAGGGGTTCAGGCGCTCGATCGCCGCACGCAGCCGACCGACGAGGAAGACGTCCGACCACGCTTCGCGCTCGCAGGCGCGTCCCTCCGGTCCGAGATCGGCGTCGGTGCCGGTCTGCCAGCCGATGGCGGTGAAGCGGGCGAGGGCGAGGTCTTCGATGTCGGCTTCGGAGAGAAAGGCCATGGGCGGGTCCGGCACGGGCGGAGGGGCGCCGGATCATGGGATGTCGCGGAGGCTTCGACAACCCTGCCTTTCACGAAAGGCCGCGTCAGAGCACGTCGGCGGCGAGCGTCTCGGCGTCCTTCACCCGGATTTCGCCCGACATGAGCTTCGGGAGAAGGAAGTCGCGAGTGGCGGCGAGGGTGCGGGATTCGCGATCGGCTGCCGCAATTCGATCGAAGATCGGACGGATCGTCTCGTCGAGCAAATGCCAAAGCCTCGGCAAAGGAGGTACGGCGACCTCGAAGCGAATCAGCGCGCTCGTATCTGCTCTTTGCCGGCCGGAAGTGCCGGTCATGTTCTGGATGGCATGAGAACGAAATCTCGCATCGCGGGCGATCAGGTAGGAGACGGCCGCCGGGACCGGTGAACGGCTGCGCAGCACGATGAACTCCGTCGACCCGCTTCCGATGGTGTTCTCTGGAAGATTATGGACGAAGGCCGTTTTGCCGTTTTCGAGGCAAGGGGTGATCCGCGCGAAGAGTGTGTCGCCGTTCCTGAACTTCGAGCCGGATTTGAACGGCCGAACCGTGGGGATGTCCGCATTCGGTCCCGTTGTCGGTATCGACGTCATGTCGAGATAGGGAGCTACGGCACCATTCGGAAGCCGTTCCGACGGATTGATGTCGAGAATTCGATCGAGTGACGATCGCTTCCAACCGCACGGTAACTCGTCTTCGTCGAATTTATCTGGGAATTCGGACCAGACCTCCGGCGCGAGATAAGTCTCGCGGCCTTCCATCTTGGCGCGGGTCGGGCCGAAATCGACGAACCAATCCTGGAAGATCGCCCGCGCGGTTTGCTCCAGCGTCTCGTTCATCCGCCGGTTCAGTTCGATCTTGTCGTCGAATGCGTCGAGAAAATCCGCAATCCTAACTTGTTCGTCAAATGGAGGGGCAAAGAATACAAAACGCCGTATTATACCTTCATTGAGATTAGGCATAGTCGCGCCAATCGCGTTATGGCGAAGCCATTCGCGTGAAGTACGCTCCATAAGAACATGCGATAGGAAGTTTGTATGTATTTTATTATTCTCTGGCTTCACTCGTAACCGAATTGCACCTGTTCCGCAGATGGAGCCCTCTTCTTCATCGCGAACCAGCGCGCTCTGTCCTGTGGCCTGAACGCCTCGGCGGGCAAACAGTATATCCCCCCTATGAAGATTATGACGAGATAGATATTTCGCCTTGGGACCTATATACGAGTGTGACCTAACCCAAGATATGCTAATGTGGCTCAACCCAATCGGAGGGAGCCATGCCCAGGTTTTTGATCCTCGTAGAGATCTACACCGCAACCCCACAGCGGCTAGCGAAGGCAGTCCCTGCCATACGCGGCATATTGGAACGGATCTCCGATGCTCCGATTGAACTTGCATTCCATTCGGTCGCGAGAGACATTTTTGCCTTCTCAATTCGATCTGGAATGAAAGCCTCTCAAATTCGGGCGCTTGTCGAGAGCCCGGCACCCGATACTCTCACCTTCGTAGAACCTCCGCTGGAAGGGCGAGACAAACTCACGATCATCGAAATCGGGGAAGACCATGCGTTCCGTCCAGCCGGGACGTCTCGTTTCGAGGTGTGGCTTCAAAGGCATCAATAACGCCAGATGCACGCAGCTGTGCCACCCGCAAACGAGCGCCTAATTGCTCCAACCAGACGGCGGGGGCGCACAACAGCAGCCATTTGAGCATCGTTCCCTCACCAACAAAAAGCCCGGCTGTTCGCCGGGCCTTTCGTCAAAATGGATTTCCCATTCAATCCGAGATTGGTTCCACGGATGCATCCATGTCGGGATGTTCGGTCGCTATGCGAACCTGCAATTCCGCCTCAGTCTCGGGAGGAGCCGGCTCGTATCCGATTTCATCGTTCTTCACGTCGGCCAACCAGTACCCGCCGCTCTTGAGACGCACGACGCGGTCCTTCATTCTCCACAGCATCGTGGAGAGAACCATTTCCGGGTCGCTCCCCTCGATACGAAGGCCGCGCGCAATCAGTTCTTTGTAGAGATCGGAGCGCGAAACCGGCTCGTTGCGCTCCCGAATGACCTCATACGCGGCCTCGGCAACCTCTTCCTTTTTCGAATTCCGTCCACGCTTCGCAGAAACCGCGTTCGGGACAGGCGGCATCACGGCACCCTCGCTCGACGGCGCCACGGCTACGGACTGCTGAGCCTCAGGCGCTTCGACGCCAGCGAACGAATACCACGTCGTGATGAACTGCTCGACGCTGCGAAGCTCTCGTTTCCATTCGTCGATCTGTTGCTGTGCAGCATTGATCTGTGAAGCGAGCGCATCTCGGCGGGCTTCGGCGTTCGTCAAGGCTGCGTCCGTCATGACCGGATCTCCCATTCTGTTCATGCACCATATCATGGCGTGGATTCAGAATGAAGATACAGAATGTCGCTTGTGTGGCTCGCGCGTATCGTGTAGAAACTGTTTCAGCCTGAAAAACGGAAACCCGCCTACGACGGTCCAGGTCGCGGCGGGCTCCTTGGGTCACTTGACGTGGGGCTCCGAGCAAAGGCACCGATCACGTCTCGCGATTGCGTCACCTCTACCACAGAGGGGACGGATTGTCCAATGCGGTGCCGAACCGCAAAGGCGATACGATGGTCTGGGTTA
>JAAYVT010000703.1 GCA_012517025.1 Phyllobacteriaceae bacterium
AGGTCTGGCCGCGCACCCGCGTCATCACGTTGTGGATGGTCCGGCGCGAAACCCGCAACGCCTCGGCGACGTCCTCGAGCCGGATCGGTTCGGCGAAATGGGCGACGATGTGATCGTCGATGCGGTCGATCAGGCTCAGATAGCCCTTGGTCACCAGCGCCGGCGGCGCCGGCAGTACCGAACTGCCCCGCAGCGCCAGCCCGATCGCTTCCACCAGTCGGCCGAGCCGATGTTCCGACGCGTCCGGACCCGACGGCGGCGCCTCGCGGGCCATGGCCAGAAAGATCTCGGTCAGGACGGTGCGCAGCCGCGTCATCGCCGGCCCGGACAACTCGTGGATGGAGAACAGCTCCCCAGCCCGCGGCCAGTCCGGCGGCACGCGATCCAGGCTGAGATGCGCCGTGACGAACGATTGATCGGCGCCGACGTGCTCCGGCCAGTGGGCGACGCAGCGCGTGCCCGGCCACCCGAGCCCGAGGGCGGCGAAGGGGACGCTGACGCCGTTGACCACCGAGTGATGGCGCTCGTCCATTCCGAAGACGACGAAGACCTGGTCGCCGCCGGCGGTGACGTCGAAGTGGCTCGGCGGCATGCGCGCGCCGGTCAGGACGCCGGCGCCGAGATCGGCGACGGCGATCGCGCAACGCCCGGCGCCGCCGTGCGGCACCCAGGCGTTCGGCGAGCAGCCGAGCGACGACGGGAAATCCATCGGATCGACGCCGACCGCCTTTCGCAGGCCGGGAAGCCCGGCCAACAGCGCGGGGTCGAAGGAGGCCCGAAAGGTCTCTTCGATCGAACACGTCTCCCTCGGGCTTCGCAGCACCCCCGGATCCCTCGTCACCGAACCGTCACCCTCGCGCGTGTCGTCGACCGCTTGCGACCCCCTGCCGCACCCTTGTCGATTTTTCGGAGGTCGGCCGGTGTGCGCAATTCAGGAGCGTATCCGAATCGGGCAATTCGAATGTCGAGATTTCGCCGTGTCGGTCGTTCGACGCGCCGTCGTGCCACCGTCCTCGCGCGGTTTCGGGGTGATTTGCATCGCGTCGCCGAAGGATCGTGTGCCGATGCGACGCCGGGCGCCGGGACATGGACGTCGCGGCGAGGGGAATGTCCGTCACGATCTCTCGGAGCGTCGATCGAAGGCGAGGCCGGATCGTCGAACGAACGTCAAATCCGCTCGCCGCGCCACGCCGTCGGCGTCGCCACGCCGGGCAGACGCAGCAGCGCCAGGGCCCGCCGGGCGATCTCGTCGACGATCTCGGCGACCATCGTCGGCTTCAGGTAGAAGGCCGGCACCGGCGGCGCCACGATAGCCCCGTATTCGGTCGCGGCGGTCAGCGCGCGGAGATGACCGAGATGCAGCGGCGCCTCGCGCGGCAGCAGGATCAGCGGCCGCCGCTCCTTCAGATGGACGTCGGCGGCGCGCACCAGGAGATCGCTCGCGATCGTCGCCGCGATCGCCCCGACCACCCGCATCGAGCACGGCGCTACGATCATCCCGGCGGTCGAAAACGAGCCGCTGGCGATCACCGCGCCGACGTCTTCGATGCCGTGCCGGCGATGGACGAGCCCTTCCAGCCGCGCGAGCGCGTCGGTGCCGACCTCGACCGCGAGGGTGCGTTCGGCTGCCGGCGTGACGACGAGGTGGGTCTCGCACCCCGCTTCGGCGAGCAGTTCGCCGATCCTCACCCCGATCGCCGCGCCGGAGGCGCCCGAGAGGGCGAGGACGACGCGGATGGGATCGGTCATGAACGTTTCTCTCCGAGGCCGAGGCGGGACCAGATCGCGTCGACGCGGGCGATCGTCGCCTGGTCGACCTCGAGCACCCGCCCCCATTCGCGTTCGGTCTCCGGACCGATCTTGGTGGTGGCGTCGATGCCCATCTTGCCGCCGAGACCCGATTTCGGCGACGCGAAGTCGAGATAGTCGATCGGCGTGCGATCCACCAGCATGACGTCGCGCGAGGGATCCGACCGCGTCGAGATCGCCCACATCACGTCGGCCCAGGAGGCGACGTCGACGTCGGCGTCGACGACGATCACGAGCTTGGTCATGGTGAACTGCGGCAGCATCGACCACAGCCCCATCATGATCCGCCGTGCCTGGCCCGGATAGCGCTTGTCGATGGCGATCACCGCGACCCGGTAGGAACAGGCCTCCGGCGGCAGGCGGAAGTCGACCACCTCCGGGAACTGCTTCTTCAAGATCGGCAGGAACAACCGGTTCATCGCCTCGCCGATGCGCGACGGCTCGTCCGGTGGCCGGCCGGGGTAGGTCGAGAGATAGATCGGGTCGCGCCGCAGGGTGATCGCGGTCACCCGCATCACCGGGAACGGCTCGACCGAATTCCAATAGCCGGTGTGGTCGCCGTAGGGCCCTTCGGGCAGCGTCTCGGTCGCCGAGACGTAGCCCTCGATCACCATCTCGGCGTTCGCCGGCACTCTGAGCGGAACGGAAACGCAGTCGACCAGTTTCGCCCGTTCGCCGGCCAGAAGCCCGGCGAAATGCAACTCCGAGAGGTTCTCCGGCAGCGGCATGACGGCGGCGAGGATGGTCGCCGGATCGGCGCCGATCGCCACCGCGATCGGCATGTCGAGCCCCTTCGCCGCCCAGGCGCGATGATGCTGCGCCCCGCCGCGATGGGCGAGCCAGCGGGTGATCAGCCGATCCCGCCCCGCCACCTGCAGCCGGTAGACGCCGACGTTGGCCTTGGCGGTTGACCGGCTCTCCGGCGGCTGCGTCACCACCATGCCCCAGGTCACCAGCGGCGCCGGCTCGCCCGGCCAACAGGTCTGGATCGGCAGACGGGTCAGATCGATCTCGTCGCCGGTGAGAACCCGCTCCTGGACCGCCGCCGAGCGCACCCGGCGCGGCCGCAGCTTCAGCGCGGCGGAAATCAGCGGCAGGTGCGCGATCGCGTCCTTGAGGCCGTCCGGCGGGGTCGGATCGCGCAGCGCCGCGAGCTCGTCGCCCATCCGGTCGAGCCCGCTCGCCTCGATGCCGAGCCCGAGGGCGGTGCGCTCGATCGTGCCGAACAGATTGGCGCAGACCGGGATCGGCGAGATCGAGCCGTCGTCGAGGATCGGCTTCTCGAACAGCAGCGCCGGCCCGCCGGCCGCCAGCACGCGGCGATGGATCTCGGCCATGTCGTGCCGGACGGCGACCGGCTCGGCGATCCGTGCGAGGTCTCCCCGGGCTTCGAGGAAGGCGAGGAAGGCGCGGAGGTCGGAGAAGAGGGGAAGGTCGCGATGCGGCACGGGACTACGCCTTTCGTCGGGTACGATACCCTTAGCGGTCCCGCGGCCGTCGAGGTTTGACCTCGATCAACGCGCCGGCACGCCGCCTCGCGGTGAGGCCGCGCTTACCGCGAGCCTCCTCCGCAATGCTACCCATGAGAAGTCGATCCGACTGGTCCCACATCGTCTGCGGGCGTAAGCCGGAGGCGACATCGTCGCCACCCGCTCGGCCGAGATCGGCGCCGCGGCTTCCCGTCGCGGACCGATCCGAATCGAGCGGGCGAGCATCGCAGAGGCGCAGTCCATGAAGAAGAACATCGGCACGCTCGTCGTCGTCGCCGCCCTCCTGATCGGTGCCGGCGGCTGGATGGCCTGGACGTGGAACGGCAAGGATCGTCTGCCCGTCGGCGTCGCCTCGGCCAACGGCCGCATCGAAGTGACGCGGGTCGACGTCGCCACCAAGCTCGCCGGCCGCGTCGCCGAGATGCGGGTCGAGGAGGGCGATCTGGTGACCAAGGGCCAGGTGGTCGCGGTGCTCGACACCGCCGATCTCCTCGCCCAGCGCGCCGCCGCCCGCGCCACCGTCGTCCGCGCCACGCAGGGCATCGCCAAGGCCGAGGCCGACGTCGCCTCCGCCAAGGCCAATCTCGCGCTCGCCGAAGTGCAACTGCGCCGCGCCTCCGATCTGCTCGACCGAGCCGTGTCCTCGCAG
>JAAYVT010000704.1 GCA_012517025.1 Phyllobacteriaceae bacterium
ACGCCTTCCTGGCCAAGCTGACCCAGCTCGACTACGAGCGCGCCATCGCCTTCGCCGCCATCGAGAAGGACACCGGCCGGCTGCTCGGCGCCGTCCGCCTGCACGCCGACCCCGACCACGTCACCGGCGAATACGCCATCCTGCTGCGCTCCAACCTCAAGGGTCAGGGGCTCGGCTGGAAGCTGATGAAATTGATGATCGAATGGGCCAAGGCCGACGGCCTGGAGGCGGTCAAGGGCGAGATCCTGCGCGAGAACCGCGTCATGATCCAGATGTGCGAGGCGCTCGGCTTCTCGGTGAAGTCCTCGCCCGACGACGAATCGGTCGCCCTCGTCACCCTGCCGATCGACCGCGTCGCGGTGCCCGAGGATCTTCCCGAGCACTGATCGGCGTCGATCGGCGCCGGGCGCCGATCAGCGCTCGGCCTCGATCGCCCGGTCGGCGGCCAGCGCCGCCCGCGCCGCCGCCAGCGTCGCCTCCTTGGGGCCGCTCGAATCGAGCTTGTGCCAGTCGATGGTGCCGGGATCGCGCGCGCTCTGGAAGGCGACCACCTTGGCGTCGGCGTCGGAGGCGTCGTCGCGTCGGCGGTCGACCCGGGCCGAGGCCACCGCCGGATCGACGTCGAGCCACAGCCCGGTGAAGTTCGCCTCCGCCGCCTTCGCGATCGAGGCGAAGCGAGCGCGCTCCTCCGGGTGCAGCGACACCGCGTCGGTGACCACCGAGAAGCCGGAGGCGAGCGTCGCGGCGGCGGCGGCGATGAGCAGCCGGTAGACCCGCTCGGAGACGTCGCGGGTGTAGTATTCCGGTCCGAGCCGGGTGAATTCGCCGACGCCGCCGATCACTTTGCGGATGGTGTCGGAGCGCAGCACGATCGCGCCCGGCGCCGGTCCGACGTCGGAGGCGATGGCGCGGGCGAGCGTCGACTTGCCGGCGCCGGACAGGCCCCCGAGGGCGATCAGGCGCGGCCGGTGCGGTTCGACGTAGCAGCAGGCGGCGGCGAAGAACCGCCGCGCCAGCGCCTCCTGTTCGGCGCGGGCCTCGCCGTCGAGATGGCGCGCCGTGGCGGCGGCGATCTTGGCGCGCAGGCCGGCGCGGACGGTCAGCCACAGCGGCAGCGCGGCGAGCCCGTCGACTTCGGTGAGAAACGCCTCCTCGGTGTCGCGCAACGACGGTCCGCACGCCTCGACCCGGGCGGTCGCCTGCAGCCAGCGATTGAGCAACCGCCGTCCCGCCGGCCGATCGCCGCGCACGTCGAGGTCCATCACCAGGAAACCGACGTCGTAGAGCACGTCGCCGGTGGCGATGGCGTCGTCGAATTCGATCGCGTCGAAGAGCTGCGGCCGCCCGTCGACCATCGCGACGTTGGCGCAGTGCAGGTCGCCGTGGCCGACCCGGACGCGCCCGAGCCGGCCGCGGTCCTCGACCAGATCGCCCGCGTCCTCCCACCGCGCCATGGTCAGCGCGTGCAGGCGCTCCACCGCTTCGGGCGGAAACAGATCGGGCCGATCGGCGAAGGCGGTGCGATTGTGCTCGATGTAACCGCGCACGTCCTCCATCCACGGCCCGGCCTCGCGGATCCGGGCGTGGCTCTGCGCCCGCGCGATTTCGTCGGCGAGGTCGTCGATGAACAGCGGATCGAGCGGCCCCTTGGCGGTCAGCCGATCGAGCGTCGCGTTTTCGTCGAAGCGGTTCATTTCCACCGCCCATTCGACGGTGGTGCCTTGGCCGCCGATCGCCAGCCGCCCGTCGGCCTCGCGGGTGATCGGCACCACCCGGCGGTAGATCGTCGGCGCGATCGCCCGGTCGATGCAGATCTCGCGGCGACAGGCGGTGGCGCGGCGCTCCAACGTCGAGAAGTCGAGGAAGGGGAACTTCACCGGCCGTTTGATCTTGTAGGCGAGCGGCCCGGCGAGGAAGACGACGGCGGCGTGGGTGTCGATGCGGCGGACCGGGTCGGATCGCCCGTGGCTCTCCGGGCACGCCAGGAAGCCGGCGACCTCCTCCCACTCCGAGACCGTCGGATCGGCTGCGTCGTCGAGATCGCTCATCCTTCGGGCATCCTTTCGCGACCGTTCCGCCGGCACGCCATCCTAACTCGCGACGACGCCTCGAAACGTTGACCCACCTCAATGAGGCGATCGCCCGCTCGCGGGATGGTTCTCCGACGTTTCGGGGAGGAACGTGAAACGGTCGGGGAGGAGCGGATGACCGCATCGGGCCTGAAGAAGATACGTCTCAATCTCGCGCGGACCAAGGAGCATCCGATGGGGTCTGCGCATCACGGCTACGAGTTTCTCGCGCCGCTCGACGCCGTCGGTCGGATCGACCCGGAGCGCTGGCGCAAGCTGCGCGACAAGTGCCGGGTGCGCCGCTTCTGGGGTGGCGAGGTCGAGGACGTCGGTCATCTCGTCCACCGCCCCGGCGGCAGCTGGGCGTTTCGCTACGACCTCGCCGGCGACGAGGACGACGAGGCCGGCTATCGCTTCGGCGCCCATCTCTTCGGCGTCGGCGAATACGTCTCGATCCGCGACGAGGACGGCGTGCTCTTGCCCTTCGTCGTCGTCACCGTCGTCGACGCCTGAGCCGCGATCGGCCGTCTCGCGTCCGGCCGCGCGCCCTCTTCAAAGCCGGCGCCGGTCGTGACAAACCTCTCCTCGACAGTCGAGGAGACGAGGCATGACGGACGACACGGCGCCGACCACCGGCGCGCGACTTCTGACCGCGACGCTGGCGGCGAACGGCATCGCCACGATCTTCGCCACCGCCGGCGCCGCGTCCCCAGCGCTCCGAGTGGCCGGTGCCGGTGCGGTCGCGGTCGAGATCGCCGGCGACGCCCTCGCCGTCGGCGCTCTGGCGCGCGCCGCCGCCGTCGCGAGCGATCGCCCCGGCGTCTGCGCTGTCGTCGGTCTCGCCGAGGCGCGCGCCGCGCTCGGTGAGGCGGCGGACGACGATCCGGCCCGCCTGGTTCTCGTCGCGCCGTCGACCACCGACGCCGCGATCGCGGACGACGCCGTCGCCGCGCGGGTGAAGGCCGTGATCGCGATCGACCGAGCCGAGGACGTGGCGGCGGCGGTCGGCCGCGGGCTGGCGCTCGCCGCCTCCGGGAAGCCGGGCGCGGTGCTGGTCCGTCTCGCCGACGGCGTGCTCGTGGGCGAGGCGGCCGTGCCGGCCGTGATCCCCGCCGCCCCGGTGATCGAGACCCATCCCGGCGCGGCCCGGATGTGGGACTTACAGAAGCGCCTGTGGGCGGCGAAGCGCCCGTTGGCGATCCTCGGCGGTGCCGGTTGGAGCGCCACGGCGCGGCGCCGCTTCGATCGCTTCGCCGAGAAGTTCGACCTGCCGATCGTCGGTGCCGCCCGCCCGATCCCGGCCGATCGCGACGACCCCCGCTCGCTCGGCGCCCTCGGCGCCGACGCCGATCCGGCGCTCCTCGCCCGCCTCGCGAGCGCCGACCTGATCCTGGCGATCGGCGTCGCCTTCGCACGTGACCGCGACGATCTCGCCCGACCCATGCCGCCGACGCCGCATCAGATGCTCGTCCACGTCCACCCGGACGTCGCCGAGCTCGTCCGCGTCCGCCTGCCCGACCTCGCGGTGCATGCGACCGTCGCCGCCTTCGCCGCCGCCGCCGAGGCGCTGGAGCCGCCGCCCGCCGGGGTCGCCTGGAAGCTCTGGCGCGAAACCGCGCGGGCCGAACGTCTCGCCCGGCTGGCGAAGACGGCGGACGGCGGGGAGAAATGAGAGAGGCGGCCGTCGGCCGCCTCTCGGATCGTCGCATCGGGTCGGACTCACGCCGGCTTCGGCGCTTCCCATTTCAGTTTGGGCTGGCGTGCCGCCCGGGTCTCGTCGAGGCGGCGGCGCGGCGAGAACCGCGGCGCCTGGGTGAAGCGGGCGGTGTCGCCGGCCTTCGCGCCCATCACCAGATCGCGCAGCGTGGCGACGAAGAGATCGAGCGAGGCCCGCGATTCGCTTTCGGTCGGCTCGATCAGCATCGCCCCGTGCACCACCAGCGGGAAATACATGGTCATCGGGTGATAGCCCTCGTCGATCATCGCCTTGGCGAAGTCGAGCGTGGTCACCCCCGTCCCCTCCAGGAAGTGGTCGTCGAACAGCACCTCGTGCATCGAGGGATGATCGGGGAAGGCGACCGTCATCAGGTCGGCGAGCGAGGCGCGGACGTAGTTGGCCGACAGCACCGCGTCCTCCGACGCCTGTCGCAAGCCGTCGGCGCCGTGGCTCAGCATGTAGGCGAGCGCCCGGGTGAACATGCCCATCTGGCCGTGGAAGGCGGTGAGCCGCCCGTAGGGGGTCTCGCCGTCTTTCGTCTGCGAGACGTCCTCGACCAGCACCGGTCGTCCGCCCTCGATCCGCACGAAGGGCAGAGGCGCGAAGGAGGCGAGCCGCTCGGACAGCACCACCGGCCCGGCCCCCGGTCCGCCACCGCCGTGCGGGGTGGAGAAGGTCTTGTGCAGGTTGATGTGCATGGCGTCGACGCCGAAGTCGCCGGGCCGCACCTTGCCGACGATGGCGTTGAAGTTGGCGCCGTCGGCGTAGAAGTAGCCGCCGGCATCGTGGATCGCCGCGGCGATCTCCGCGACCTCCGGCTCGAAGATGCCGCAGGTGTTGGGGTTGGTCAGCATGATCGCGCCGACCCGCTCGTCGATCGCGGCGCGCACGTCCGCCGCCGCCACGGTGCCGTCGGCCCGCGCCGGGATCGGCTTGACCTCGAAGCCGATCAGCGCCGCGCTGGCCGGATTGGTGCCGTGCGCGCTCTCCGGCACGAGGACGACCGGCCGGTCGAGACCGCGCGCGGTCAGCGCCGCCTTGATCGCCATCATGCCGGCGAGCTCGCCGTGGGCGCCGGCCTTCGGGCTCATCGCGCAGGCCTTCATGCCGGTGAGCTCGACCAGCCAGCGGCCGACCTCGGCGACGACGTCGAGCGCCCCCTCGACGGTGCCGACCGGCTGCAGCGGGTGGACGTCGGCAAAGCCGGGCAACCGCGCCGCCTTCTCGCCGAGCCGCGGGTTGTGCTTCATCGTGCACGAGCCGAGCGGATAGAGCCCGGCGTCGATCGAATAGTTCTTGCGGGAGAGCCGCACGTAATGGCGCACCGCCTCCGGCTCGGAGAGACCGGGCAGGGCGAGCGGCGTGGTGCGGGCGAAGCCGCCGAGGCGCGAGGCGGATCCCTTCGGCGCCGGCAGATCGACGCCGGTGACTTCGGCGCGGCCGATCTCGAAGAGCAACGGCTCCTCGACATCGAGGGCGCGGTTGCCGGTGAAGGTTTCGGAGCGCATGGGAGCCTCGTCGCGGGTCTCTGGGCGGGTCGGACGGCCCTTGTCGTTGAGCATCTCGCCTCTCCCCTCAGAGCGCTTCGGAGATCGCGGCGACGAGCGCGGCGCGGTCGTCGGCGGTCGAACATTCGGTGACGGCGACGAGGAGCAGGTCGTCGAGCCCGGCGCCGGGCAGGAGCCGCGACACCGGCACGCCGGCCAGGATCCCGTCTTCCTTCGCCAGCTTCTCGACCAGACCGGCCGCGTCGCACGGCAGCTTCACCGTGAACTCGTCGAAGAACGTGTCGTTCAACACCTCGACGCCCGGCAGCAGGGCGAGCGCGTCTGCGACCTCGATCGCCGCCTCGTGGCAGAGGCTCGCGAGCCGGCCGAGCCCCGCCTCGCCGAGCAGCGACAGGTGGATCGAGAAGGCGGTCGCGCACAGACCGGCGTTGGTGCAGATGTTCGACGTCGCCTTCTCGCGGCGGATGTGCTGCTCGCGGGTCGACAGCGTCAAGACGAAGCCGCGCTTGCCGTCGGCGTCGACGGTCTCGCCGGTGAGCCGGCCCGGCATCTGCCGCACGTATTTCTGGCGCGTCGCGAAGAGCCCGACGTAGGGGCCGCCGAAGCCGAGCGGATTGCCGAGGCTCTGGCCTTCCGCCACCACGATGTCGGCGCCCTGGGTTCCGGGCGGCTCGATCGCGCCGAGCGCCACCACCTCGGTGACCACCGCGATCAGCAACGCGCCGGCGGCGTGCGCCGCTTCGGCGATCGGGGCGAGATCGACGAGCCGGCCGAACACGTCGGGCGACTGGACGACGACGCAGGAGGTCTCGGCGTCGATCGCCGCCGCCACGTCCTCGTCGCCGCCGACGTTCGGGGCGAGCCCGACCACGCTGTCGGAGGCCATCTGCGAGAGCGTCGCCACCACAAGCGCGTAATGGGGATGCAGCCCGCCGGAGAGCACCGCCTTGCGCCGCTTGGTGATGCGATGGGCCATCAGCACCGCCTCGCCGGTGCCGGTCGAGCCGTCGTACATCGAGGCGTTGGCGACATCCATGCCCAGGAGGTTCGCCACCTGGGTCTGGAACTCGAACAGCACCTGCAGCGTCCCTTGCGTGATCTCCGGCTGATAGGGCGTGTAGGAGGTCAGGAACTCCGAGCGCTGGATCAGGTGATCGACGCTCGCCGGGATGTGGTGCTTGTAGGCGCCGGCGCCGCAGAAGAACGGCGCCGCCGAGGCGGTGAGGTTCTTGCCCGCCATCCGCGACAGGATCCGTTCGACCTCCATCTCGCCTTTGGCGCGGGGGAGGTTCGGCAGCTCGACGAGCAGTTCGTCGGCGGGCACGTCGGCGTAGAGCGCGTCGATGGTGTCGACCCCGACGCGCGCCAGCATGTCGGCGCGATCGTCGGCGGTGAGGGGCAGATAACGCATGAAACGGCCCTTCGGGCTGAGTTGAAACGAAGATTCTCGATCGAGCGCCCCCTTCTCCCCGCGACGGGGAGAAGGGCGTGGCGCCGCACCGCCTCGGGCCCGCCGGGTCTCAGAGCGTCTGGACGTAGGCCTCGTAGGCCGCCTCGTCCATCAGGTCGGCGGTGTCGACGCCGGCCGGAACCTTCATCTTGACGAACCAGCCGCCGGTCTCCGGCTCGAGGTTGACCAGGCTCGGATCGTCCGAGAGCTTGCCGTTCGCCTCGATCACCTCGCCGTCGAGCGGGGCGTAGACCTCGCTCGCCGCCTTGACCGATTCGACCACCGCCGCCTCGGCGCCCTTGGTCAGGGCCTTGCCGGCGTCCGGCAGTTCGACGAACACCACGTCGCCGAGCTGTTCCTGGGCGTAGGTGGTGATGCCGAAGGTGGCGACCTCGCCCTCGAGGACGATCCACTCGTGATCCTTGGTGTAGAGCTTCATGGGGATGGGTCTCCTGGGGAGGGGATCAGCGGCGGAAGCCCGCCGGAACGAAGGGGAGGGCGACGACGCGGGCGGGAAGCGCCTTGCCGCGCACGATCAGATCGAGGTCGGTGCCGGGCATCGACAGGGTCAGCGGCACGTAGCCCATGGCGACCGGCCCTTCGACCGTCGGCCCGAAGCCGCCGGAGGTGACGCGGCCGACGATCGCGCCGTCCTTGGTGGCGATCTCGGCGCCCTCGCGGGCCGGCTGACGGCCGGCGACGAGCAGGCCGACGCGCATGCGGGCCGGGCCCTCGGCGAGTTCGCGCAGGATGCGCTCCGCCCCCGGGAAACCGCCCTCCTTGCGCCGGCGCTTCTGGATCGACCAGGAAAGGCCGCCCTCGATCGGCGAGGTGGTGGTGTCGATGTCGTGGCCGTAGAGGCAGAGGCCGCCCTCGAGCCGGAGCGAATCGCGGGCGCCGAGGCCGATCGGCTTCACCCGCGGATCCTGCAGCAGGAGATCCCACAGCCGCACCACGTCGGTGTTCGAAACCGAGATCTCGAAACCGTCCTCGCCGGTGTAGCCTGAGCGCGACACCAGCATCGGCACGCCGGCGATGGTGTGGGCGGCGACGTCCATGAAGCGCATGCCCCCGACGCTCGCGCCGAGCGCCTCGAGCACCGCCTCGGCCTCCGGTCCCTGCAGCGCCAGGAGCGCCCGGTCGTCGTAGGTCTCGAGCGTCACCCCGGCCGGCAGATGGGCGGCGATGTGAGCCCAGTCGGCCGCCTTGCAGGCGGCGTTGACGACGAGCAGCAGACGCCCGTCGGCGCCCGCCTCGCGCGAGAACATCAGATCGTCGAGGATGCCGCCGTCGGCGTTCAGGAGCTGCGAATAGCGCTGCCGTCCCTCGCCGAGGCCGAGAACGTCGGCCGGGATCATCGCCTCCAACGCCCGCGCCGTGGTCGCGTGGTCGGGGCCGACCAGCGCCCCCTGGCCCATGTGCGAGACGTCGAACAGGCCGGCGTGCGCCCGCGTCCATTGATGCTCGACGAGGATGCCGGTCGGATACTGCACCGGCATCAGATAGCCGGCGAAGGGCACCATGCGTGCGCCGAGGGCGACGTGCGAGGTGGCGAGCGGGGTTTCGAGAACGGGGGTGTCGGCTTCGGTCATCGGGCGCACTCCGGGATCGGACACGTGAGGGAGCGTTCGGATCGATCGATCCGTTCGCGCCCCCTCTGTCGGAAGACCTGAGAGTTTCCCGAAACGATCCGACCGAGCGGATCGCCTTCGGTTACGCCTTCGGTGAGCCGCATGACGAGCACGCGACTGCTTTCCAGAGTGTCGCTCGCCCCCGCGGTCCTTGGACCTGAGAGTTTCCGGGGCGGTTTCTCCTTCGGCGCCGGAGACTTCGAGAAGTGGACTTCGCGAAGTCGCCGGGCTCTCCCGCCGGGGCGCGTCGATCCCGTCGCCGGGACTCGATCGAGGCACGACCGAGCCTCGACGGTTCGTCGATAGAAGAGGCGACGACGCGCGTCAACGCCTCAGCCGGTCGCTGCCGGAAATTTCCGCCGCCCTGCTCAGTCCTTGGTCACCGGCTTCTTGCCCTTCTTGGGCTTGGCCGGTCCGCGCACGTCGCCGTGGCCGTCGAGGCCGACGTAGATCGTCGCCGCCTGGCTCTCGGGAATCGTCAGCGAAATGCCGTCGTCGACCACCGAGAACAACCCCGAATAGTCGGGCGCCTGGACGTCGACGGTGGTGGCGATGAGCTTGGAATAGAGCACCTTCTCGCCGGCGGTGACGGCGATGCGCACCGGCACGGTGACCTTGCCGGTCGCCGCGTTGCGGCCCGACAACACCCGGCCGGCGACCCCGACCCGGATGTTGATGCCGCCGCCGGCGGCGTTCTCGCAGTCGCGTGCCACCCGCTGCACGCTCGCCTGGAAGCGCACCGCGTCGAAATTGTTCTGCTTGCCCGGCTCGAAGATCGGCATGAACTCGGTGCCGTCGCGCACCAGCGCCTCCGGGCAGATCGGGGTGGCGGCGTAGACCGCCGGGTCCATCTCCTTCGGCCCGGTCAGCGTGCCGGAGAGGATCTTGGACGCCGAGAAGTCGGAGCCGATGCCTTCGCTGGCGCCACCGCAGCCGGCGAGCGCCAGCGGCAGGAGCAGCGCGGCGGCCGCGCGGAGCGAGGCCTGGGCCCTGCGGCCGGTCGTCGAAGGCCGGGAAGTCTCGAGCCGGAGTGACATGGAACGCGGTGCTCCCTCTCGTCGGTGCGTCGGGCGAGGCTCCTCCATAGCACCGCGCTTCGCCTCGCGCCAAGCGTTCGAAGGACGCGAGCCCGTCGCCGTGCCGCCGTCCTTGACAGGCGCCCGCCCGCTCCCTCTATTCCGCCCGAACGTTCCGCCACCTTCCGGAGGCCGCCATGGGCTCGCCCCCCCTCGACATTCTGCTCGCCGCCCCGCGCGGCTTCTGCGCCGGCGTCGATCGCGCCGTGCAGATCGTCGAACAGGCGCTCGCCCGCTTCGGCGCCCCGGTCTACGTCCGTCACGAGATCGTCCACAACCGCTTCGTCGTCGACGGTCTGCGCCGCCGCGGCGCGGTCTTCGTCGAATCCCTCGACGAGATCCCCGATCGCGCCCGCCCGGTGATCTTCTCCGCCCACGGCGTGCCGAAGTCGGTGCCCGCCGACGCCGAGCGTCTCGGCCTGACCTGGCTCGACGCCACCTGTCCGCTGGTCACCAAGGTTCATCGCGCCGCCGAGAGCCACCACGCCAAGGGCCGACACGTCCTCCTGATCGGCCACACCGGTCACCCGGAAGTGATCGGCACCATGGGCCAGCTGCCCGTCGGCGCCGTCACCCTGGTGACCTCGGTCGCCGACGCCGAGACGGTGACGCCGCCGGCCGGCGTGCCGCTCGCCTACACGACTCAGACCACCTTGTCGGTCGACGACACTCGCGAGATCGTCGAGGTGTTGAAAGCTCGCTTCCCCGAGATCGCCGGGCCGCATCGCCAGGACATCTGCTACGCCACCACCAACCGCCAGGAGGCGGTCAAGGCGATCGCCCCGCGGGTCGAGGCGATGATCGTGGTCGGCGCGCCGAATTCGTCGAATTCGCAGCGCCTGCGCGAGGTCGCCGAGCGCGAGGGCTGCCGTGCCGTGCTGCTCGCCTCCGCCGCCGACATCGATTGGCCGAGCTTCGAGGGCGTGAACCGGCTCGGCATCACCGCCGGCGCCTCGGCGCCGGAAGTGTTGGTCGAGGAGATGATCGCCGCCTTCGCCGCCCGCCGCGAGGTCCGCGTCGAGACGGTGGTGACGGCGGAGGAGACGGTGGTCTTCAACCTGCCCAAGGGCCTGCGCGACGACGCGGCCGACGCGGAGGCGTGACGTCATGGCGGTCTACACCGAGGTTTCCGACGAGGATCTCGATCGCTTCGTCGCCCTCTACGACATCGGCCGGGTGCGCTCCTGCAAGGGCATCGCGGAAGGGGTGGAGAACTCCAACTACCTCCTCCAGACCGAGGCCGGGCGCTACATCCTGACCCTCTACGAGAAGCGGGTCGATCCGAACGATCTGCCCTTCTTCATCGGCCTGATGGACCATCTGGCGAGCCGCGGCCTCGGTTGCCCGCTGCCCGTGCGCGCCCGCTCCGGCGCCGCGCTCGGCGAGCTCGCCGGCCGTCCCGCCGCGATCGTCACCTTCCTCGACGGCCAATGGGTGCGCCGGCCGACGGCGCGCCACTGCGGCCTGCTCGGCGAGGCCTTGGCGCGCATGCATCTCGCCGGCCGCGACTTCGCCGTCCGCCGGCCGAACGCCCTGTCGATGCCGTCGTGGCGGCCGCTGTGGGAACGCTCCCGCGCCCGCGCCCACGAGGTCGCCCCCGAGCTCTCCGCCGACGTCGAGGACGAGCTGAAAGTGCTTGAGGCGTCGTGGCCCCGTGAGGGCGCCTTGCCCTGGGGGGTGATCCACGCCGATCTCTTCCCCGACAACGTCTTCTTCCTCGGCGATCGGCTCTCCGGCCTGATCGACTTCTATTTCGCCTGCGACGACATGCTCGCCTACGACGTCGCGGTGTGTCTGAATTCCTGGTGCTTCGAGCCGGATCTCTCCTTCGACTTCACCAAGGGCCGCGCCTTCCTCGCCGCCTACGAGAGCGTGCGGCGGTTGGAACCGGCCGAGGTCGAGGCGCTGCCGTTGCTCGCCAGCGGCTCGGCCCTGCGCTTCCTGCTGACCCGGCTCTACGACTGGCTGAACGTGCCGCCCGGCGCGCTGGTGAAGCCGAAGGATCCGCTCGAGTATCACCGCAAGCTGCGCTTCCACCGTTCGATCTCCGGCGCCGCCGCCTACGGGCTCGATCCCCGATGACCGAGACCGCGACCGACACCGTCCGCATCCACACCGACGGCGCCTGTTCCGGCAACCCCGGCCCGGGCGGCTGGGGCGCGCTGGTCGAGTGGCGCGGCCACGTCAAGGAGCTGAACGGCGGCGAGGCCGAGACCACCAACAACCGCATGGAGATGATGGCGGCGATCGTCGCGCTGGAGACTCTGACCCGGCCCTGCACCATCGATCTGTGGACCGATTCGGCCTATCTCAAGGGCGGCATCACCGGCTGGATCCACGGCTGGAAGAAGAACGGCTGGAAGACCGCCGACAAGAAACCGGTGAAGAACGTCGACCTCTGGCAACGGCTCGAGGCGGCGTTGGAGCGCCACACCGTCTCCTGGCACTGGATCAAGGGCCACGCCGGCCACGCCGAGAACGAGCGCGCCGACGAGCTCGCCCGCGCCGGCATGGCCCCGTTCAAACCGCGCCCGCGCGCCGAACCCGGGAGCGACGCGTGACCGCCTCCGCCCTCCGTGTCGCCATCCTCGCCAATCCCTCCGCCGGCCGTCACGCCCCGCGCGACCTCGATCGGCTCGCCACGCGTCTCGCCGCCGCCGGCTGCGCCGTGACCCGGGTGCTGGGCGAGCGCCCCGGCGATCTCGCCCGCGCCGCCGCCACCCTCGACGTCGACGTGGTGGCGGTCGCCGGCGGCGACGGCACCCTCAACTCGGTGGTCGGCGCCCTCGTCGCCCGCCCCGGCGCCCGTCCGCGTCTCGCCGTGATCCCGCAGGGCACGGCCAACGTCATGGTCGCCGAATACGCCCTGCCGACCCGGATCGAGGCGATCGCCGCCGCGATCGTCGGCGGTCGCGCCCGTCCGCTCCATCTCGGCCGCGCCGGCCGGGACGGTGAGGCGGCGCGTCCGTTCTTCCTGGCGACCTCCGCCGGCTTCGACGCCGAGGTGGTGCACCGGGTCGAGAGCCGGGGTCGTCGGCGTTTCAAGAAACTCGCCTTCGTGGTCACCGCGCTGCGGCGCGGGCTCGCTCGCCGCGCCCCGGTCGAGGCGGTGGTGGTCGCCCCCGACGGGGCGGAGACGCGTCATCGTCTGGGCTTGGCGGTGGTGGCGAAGTCGAGCCGCTACGGCGGCCCGTTCCGGTTGACCGGCGAGACGGCGATGGATCGCCCCGGTCTGCGCCTCGTCGGCTTGCGCCGGGTCGACGTCGGCAGCCTTCTCTCGGCCGCAGTCCGGCTCGGTCTCGGTCGGCTCGAGGGCGAGAACGTGGTCTCGCTGCCGGTGGCGCGGGCGCGGCTCGCGGCCGTCGCCGGAGACGAAATCGCCGTCCAGGTGGACGGCGATCCGCATGGGCTGACCCCGGTCGTCGTCGAGGCGATGACCGAGGCCTTGGAGGTGGTGGTCGCCTGAGGCGGTCGCTCAGAACTTGCCGACCATGCAGGCGCCGCCGGTCAGTTCCGCCACGCCGGCCTTCTCCTCGAAGGCGAGGTCCTTCACCACGCCGTCGACGACGATCATCGAATAGCGCTGCGAGCGCAGGCCGAGGCCGCCGGCGGTGAGGTCGAGGGTCAGGCCGATCGCCTTGGCGAAGTCGGCCGAGCCGTCGGCGAGGAACAGGATTTCGCTCTCGGCGCCGGAGGCCTTGGCCCAGGCGTCCATCACGAAGACGTCGTTGACGGCGGGGCAGGCGATTGTGTCGACGCCCTTGCCGTGCAGAGCGGCGGCGTTCTCGAGGTAACCCGGCAGATGCGACTTCGAGCAGGTCGGGGTGAAGGCGCCGGGCACCGCGAAGAGCGCGACGGTCTTGCCCTTGAACACCTCGTCGGTGGAGATCGCGGCGGGGACGCCGTCTTTCATGGTCTTGAAGGTGACGGAGGGAAGGCGGTCGCCGACGGCGATGGTCATGTCGGATCTCCTGGGGTGAGAGGCGGGAGCCTCGGGATCGCCGATGGATTTAGGGCGCGGTCGGGCGCGCGTCCACCCGGACGATCTGCTCGACCGCGCGATCGCCGGCGGTGATCGTGAAGCGCAGATCGACCGCGCCGAGATCGGCGCCCTTGGGCTGTCCGTCGAGGTCGAAGG
>JAAYVT010000705.1 GCA_012517025.1 Phyllobacteriaceae bacterium
GGCGAGGGTCAGCTTGGAGAAGGTCATGATGTCGGTTCCTTTCGGAGAGAGGGTGTGAGCGCGCTCAGTGGCTCTGACGGGCGTTGCGCTGCTCGAGATAGGTGTCGACGGCGTTGCCGGTCGTGGCGACCGCGGCGGCCTGACGGCCCTCGACCATCGCTTCCGCCTTCGGCTGATGGCGAGCGGCGAGGAAGGTGGCGAGCCGGTCGTCGACGGACGAGCCGGAGTCGGCCAGGGCCGGGGTGAGCGAGGCGCCGAGGGCGAGGGCGGCGAGGGTCAGCTTGGAGAGGGTCATGATGTCGTTTCCTTTTTTCATTCGGTCGACCCTTCGGTGCGGCCGGTGAGTGGAACATGGTCCCGTTCGTCGGGATCCGATAGACACGGAAAATGAGACTGAATGGCGACACATTTTGAACAATCACGCGCTCGTGTCTTCGATTGTTCATACGTCATCGGTCTGTGCTAATACGTGATCGGGCGGTGAGGCGCGGGTGGTTGCGCGCGCGCCGGAAAGGCTCCAAGGTTCGGTTCCGGGGCTCGTCCTTCCCGCGAGGGAGACCGACGATCATGTCGAAGCACACGCATTCGATCGCGAAGGGTGAGGGCGCCGGGCGGCCGAAGGCGCCGCACCGGCCGATGGGGCACCGGGCGTTCGGTCTGCTCGGGGCGGTGTTGGTGCCTTTCGCCCAGCCGATGGTGCCGGGGCACGCGTCGGAGCGGCGCGTGGTGGTCGGCCACGACGGCCGTGTTCCGCTGGAGGCGGCGGTGGCGGCGCGCTACGCGGCGACCGGCGAGATCCGCTGCGGCGGGGTGCGCGGCATCGGCCAGATCACCGGCGGCGGCGACGTGGTGACCTCCGCCGCGCACGTCTTCTACGACGAGTTCGGCCGCTCACGGGCCTTGCAGGGCGCCTGCGTCTTCGTCGTCGACGGGCCGGGCGGGCGCGAGGAGGTGCCGCTGGCGCCGGACGCGCGGCTGTGCGGATCGACCTCGCCCTACGGCGCCGCCGGCCGCCACGACTGGGCGGTGGCGCGGCTCGCCCATCCGATCCGCGGCATCCGCGCCTACGAGATCGGCGGCAAGGTCAAGGCCGGCGACGCGATCACCGTCGTCGCCTGGGAGGGCGGACGCAAGACGGTGGACGCCTGCCGGGTGCGCGAGGTGGTGGTCGGCGACAACGGCGCGCGCGAGATCCGCACCGACTGCACCGGTTTCGACGGCATGTCCGGCGCCGCCTATCTGACGCCGGGGCGCGATCCGAGGGTGATCGGCGTGCACGTCGGCTTCCGCTCGATCGATCCGGATCGGCCGGCGATCTTCTCCGATCGTCACTACACCTTCGGCACCGCCGTCGGCACGGTGTTCCGGCGGGCACTGGCGGCGGCCGAATCGAAGACCGACGGCCCGACCACTTCGTCGGAGTGACCAACCGCGGCGGAGCGACCGCCGCGGCGAGCCCGGTGGCATCGCTCACATCGCGAAGGACGTGCCGCAGCCGCAGGTGGCGGTCGCCTGCGGATTCTTCATCTTGAACGCCTGACCCATCAGGTCGTCGACGAAGTCGAGCTCCGATCCGCGCAGATATTCCGCCGAGATCGGATCGACGACGACGGTGGCGCCGTCCTTTTCGATCACGATGTCGTCGTCGGCGCGCGCCGTGGTCAGCTCGTAGCCGTAGGAAAAGCCGGAACAGCCACCGCCGTTGACCGAGATGCGCAGCACCGTCCCCTCCGGCTCGTCGGAACAGACGAAACAGATGCGGGCGGCGGCGGCGGCGGTGAGGGCGACGGGCGGCAGGGTATCGCTCATGAGGGTCTCCGGAGCTTCGCGCGACGATCGCGGCGATCGACGCGGACTTGAAACGGCTCGCTCGTCTCGATCAAATGCCCCCGCGCGCCGGAGAATCAAGTCCGCAGGATGGGCGCCCGGCGGAAATGACGGGCAGATGCCCGCGAGGCGAGGAGCACAGCCGTGACGACGATCGCCGAACGGATCGGGCTCGGCGGCGAGGCGAGGGCGCCGTTCGCCGTAGTGCCGTCGGCATCGCGCGGCCGCCTGTTCGCCGAGACGGAGAGCCCGACCCGCACGCCCTATCAGCGCGACCGCGACCGAATCGTCCATTCCACCGCCTTTCGCCGCCTCGCCAACAAGACGCAGGTGTTCCTGCCGCACGACGGCGACCACTATCGCTCGCGGCTCACTCATTCGATCGAGGTGGCGCAGATCGCCCGCGCCCTCGCCCGCGCCTTCCGCGTCGACGAGGACCTCGCCGAGGCGTTGGCGCTCGGCCACGATCTCGGTCACACCCCGTTCGGGCACGCCGGCGAGCGCGCCATGGAACGGGCGATGGCGGATCACGGTGGTTTCGACCACAACGCCCAGACGCTCAGGATCGTCACCGATCTCGAACGGCGCTACGCCGATTTCGACGGGCTCAACCTCACCTGGGAGACGCTCGAGGGGCTGGTCAAGCACAATGGTCCGCTGGTCGACGCCGCCGGCCGCCCCCTCGCCCCGGCGCACGGGGCGAGCGGGGCGCCGGCCGAGTTGCCGTGGGGTCTCCGTGCCTACGCCCGGCGGCAGGACCTCGGGCTTTCGACCTGGCCGGGCCTCGAGGCGCAGTGCGCGGCGATCGCCGACGACATCGCCTACGACGCCCACGACATCGACGACGGCCTGCGGGCGCGCCTGATCGATCTCGACGATCTCGCCGAACTGCCGCTGGTCGGCGCGGTGATCGGCGAGGTTCGGGCGCGTCACCCCGGGCTCGAGCGGGCGCGGGCGAAGCAGGAGGTGATCCGGAGGATCATCACCCGGATGGTCGAGGACGTGATCGGCGAGAGCCTGCGGCGGATCGAGGAGCGGCGGCCGCGGTCGGCCGACGAGGTGCGCGCCGCCGGGCGGGCGCTGGTCGGCTTCTCGCCGGCGGTGGCGGCGGCCGATCGGGCGATCAAGACCTTCCTGTTCGCCCGCGTCTATCGCTCCGAGTTCGTGATGACGAAGATGCGGGCGGCGGAGCGGGTGGTGGAGGAGCTGTTCGCCGGTTTCGTGGCGCGACCCGAGCTGCTGCCGGAGGAATGGCGTCGGGCCGGCGCGCGCGACGACGCGGAGAGCCCGGCGCGGCGGATCTGCGACTACATCGCCGGTATGACCGATCGATACGCCGTCGGCGAACATCGACGGGTGTGCGGCGACACGCCGGATCTCGCCGGCCCGGTTTGACGCTCTCGTCGAATTGAGATAGGCCCGCCCCGAGATTTTCCGCGGTTTCGTCGGGCCGACCCGGCGGACGTGCGGACGCGTCTGCGACATTCGACGAGAGAACGGCGGATCCCCATGGACATCTTCGCGGATTTCGGCGCGCGGGTGCGCGCGACCATCGAGCGGCTCGGCTGGACCGCCGCCGACGGCTCGGCGCTCGATCTGACGCGCGTCGTGGTGGAGCCGCCGCGCGACGCCGCGCACGGCGACCTCGCCGTCAACGCCGCGATGGTGCTGGCCAAGCCGATGGGCAAGAACCCA
>JAAYVT010000706.1 GCA_012517025.1 Phyllobacteriaceae bacterium
AACGCCTCGTCGAGGGCTTCCAAGGCGATCTTCTCGGCGTTGGTGAGGTTCGGCCTTCCCCTGGTCACATCGGGGCTCGCATCCGTGGGGTCGACGACGCACGAGGTGATGTCCTCGCCATCCTCGTCGACCCCGAGAACCGATTGCCGCAGCGTGTACTTGAGAGGAACATCGGCCGAACCGTCCTTCACCTTGACGATCTTGCCTTCACAGATCCCGGACTCTTCATGCCGAGAGATCTCGATCACGGCATCGGCCGCGCCGAGAAGAGCATTCGAGCCGCGCATGCCGCGGTCTCGATCCTTGCCGGAATGGTGCACGATCAGGACGTGCGCGCCGGTCTCGCGCTGGATCTTCTCCGCGTGCTGCACCACCACGTTGATGTCGCGCGCCTTGTCCTCGTCGCCCGAACCGATCATCCGCGACAGGGTGTCCAGCACGATCAAACGGATCGGAACGTCGAGCGCCGCCGCATGGGCCTTCACGTCGGCGACCAGCATCTCGGCGCCGGTGTCGTCGTCGAAGAGATTGATCGACGTAGGCATCAGCCCGAACGGCGCTCGCGTGCCGTTACCCTTCTCCTGGCGCCACGCCTTCTGCCGCAATCGCATGCCGGAGGCGCCTTCGCCGGAGACGTAGAGGACGGCGCTCGGCGTCACGCGCCGGCCGAACCAGTTGCGCCCATGGGCGACATGAAGCGCGAGATCGAGCGCGAGGAAGCTCTTCGAGGTGCCGGGCGGGCCGTAGATCGCCGAGAGACCACCGTCGACGAGCAACCCCTTCACCAGCCACGAAAGCGGCGGTGCGGCGTCCTCGTCGCCGTACCAGACGACGGGAAGCCGGGTCGGCGTCTTCGGCCGCCACACGGGCGACTGGTCGACGAGCTCGTGCAGAGCTTCGACGGTGCCGCCGGCCCGCAACCAGTCCGAGACGTCGCCCTTGCGGGGCAGGTTCGGCAGTTCGATGACGCGAACGCGCGAAGCATGGCCGACGAGCGATCGGGCGACCTTGGCGGCGTGCTCGCGGCCGGCGTCGTCGTTGTCGGGCAGGATCACGACGTCGGCACCGTCGAAGACGGTCGAGAAGTCGTCGCGCCACTTGCCGGCACCGGCCGGGTTGCAGCTCGCCGGAATGCCGAGCGAGCGCAGGCGGTCGACGTCCTTCTCTCCCTCGACGAGGAAGACGGTGCGATCCTGGGCAAGGTCTTCGATCAGGTCGGGCAGGCGATAAGGGACGAGCCGAACGCCTTTCAGGTTCCAGACGAAACCGCCGCGCTCGTCCGGTCGACGCTGGCGGAAGTCCTTCGGCTCGAAGCGCACCACCTCGAAGAGCAGTTCGCCGTTCTCGTCGGTATAGGCATAGGTCGCGACTGGGCGCCGATCGCGAAGCGGCTCCGGTCGCTCGTCGGCGAGGCCGAATTCCTGCTTCAACCAATCCGCCGCGCCCTTCCGATCGCCGCCCTTCTCGCGGGCGATCAGGTCGAGGACGCCGCCGCCGGTCGCCGCCTCGTGGTCGTTCCAAGTGCCCTTGTGCGGCCCGCCGACCTTCACCGAGAGGCTTCCGCGCGTGCCGAACCGCCACTCGTCCTTGGACGAGAGATGCGGGTTCGGATCGCCGAGAAGACGTCGCGCCACGGGCTCCATGAGGTCGACGAAATCGCTCATTCGGCGCCCCCGTCGTGTTTGGGGGGCTCGTCGAAATTTGCTTTCGGTTCAATGGGGGGTGTTTCCCCCGAACCCGGCGTCAACGCCTTTTCGGGCTTCGGCTTCTCCTCAACGGTTGGGAGTGCCACCTTTCCAAAAGCGACATCGACGTTCCTCGGCTTCGCGGCCGTGTCCGGAATTCCGGCGAGCCGGATCGAACGACGCCGTTCGCGCGCCTCCTCCTCGCCGTGTGGTCGCCGGGAGATCTCCCGGGAGACCATCGAAACCGACGCGGCAAAAGCGCGGAATTCGCCCGATCCGCCCGCCGTCACGACGTCGCGACGAGCGACCGTCCACGACCTCGCCTCGACGACGGAGCCCCCTTTCCGCCAGGGCCGCGCCCGACGCCGATCGGCCCCGCGCCGGCCGCGACGCCCCGCCGGCCCCGCCGCGCCCCGAACATCTTCCGTAAGGGTATGGCGACGATCGATTTCTCCTTCGAAACCACGATCCGGTGATCCCGGCGATCGGCTTCACCTTTCGCAAACCCTCGCCACCTTCCGCACTTGATTTCGATGCGATTCGAGCGAATTCATCGAAGTCTCGGGACGAGGTGGGACTTTCCTGAAATGCCGGTCGATTCGACGACATCGATTTCGCGAGATCTCGTCAGGGTTGCAGAACGTCTGGCGACCGATGAAGAATTGGCGCCGGAATTCTGCGAACGTCTCGCCCAGGCGCTGTCGCAACTGTGGCGCGCCGGTGCCGACGATCTCCCGGAAGGAGATCGCGAGCGCTTCGACGCGATTCTGGTGCGCATCGTGCCGACGACGACCGTCGGCACCCGCATCGAACTCTCCGACTCGCTCGCCCGTTCGACCACGCCGCCGCGCGGCATCCTGCTGGTCCTCGCCCACGACGACATCGCCATCGCCGGATCGATCCTGCGTCTGTCGCCGGCACTCTGCGACGACGACCTCGTCGACATCGCCCGCCGCTGCGGCGTCGGCCACATGAGCGCCATCGCGGAACGCCGCGAACTGTCGATCCGCGTCACCGACGTGTTGGTGCTGCGCGGCGACGATCGGGTCCGCCGCGTCGTCGTCGCCAACGCCGGCGCCCATCTCTCCGACAAGAGTTTCGCCCGCCTGTCGCTGCAGACCCGCGAGGACACCGAGATCGGCCTGGTGCTGGTGGCACGCGCCGATCTGCCCGATCTGGTGGTGCGCTTCCTCGAGACCAACGGCACCCCGGAGGTCCGCCGCGCCCTGATCGAGCGGGAAAGCCACCCACGCGACAATCCCCTGACGGCGCAGGTCGCCAAATCGATTCGCCGCGCCGAGGACGGTTGGCTCGAGCCTTACGACTTCGACGAGGCGCGGCAGATCCTGTCGCGGCTCGGCGAGGCGCGCCACCAGATCGACGTCTTCGTCCGCCGCCTCGCCCAGCGCGACCGCTTCGCCGAACTCGTCCTGGTGCTCGCCGAGATGAGCGGCATCCCGGTCGATCTGGTCAAACACATGATGGTGTCGCTCGACACCGACCCCTTCGTGAAGGTGGCCCGCGCCATCGGCCTGAAGGGCGAGACCGTCCAGGAGATCCTGTTGGTCGGTCCCTGGCTGCACCGCCTCGACGCCCGCAGCCGCGAGGCGACCATGCTCGCCTTCCAGGCGACCGACGTCGACGACGCCCGCGCCCGCGTCCGCCGGTGGGCCGGCGGCGAGCTGCATTGACGCCGGCTCGATTGCCACGCCCGTTCCGACCGGTAGGATGAGCCGCCTCTCCTCCCCGACGGACGTCCCATGCGCATCGATCTCTCCGAACTCGTCGAAGCCTTTCCCGAATTCCGAGCCGGCGTCGTCGTGGCGACCGGCCTCGTGATTCCCCCCGAGCGCCCGGCCGAGCTCGATCGCCTGATCGGCGAGCGCGCCGCCGCCGTCCGCGCCGCTTGGGGCGGGCGCGAGCTCGGCGACATCCCCGGCATCAAGGCGTGGCGGCTCGCCTACAAGAGCTTCGGCATCAAGTCGACGCGCTATCGCTGCTCGGTCGAACGGCTGGTCAAGAACGTGCTCGCCGAGCGCGAGGCGCCGCGCATCAACGGTTTCGTCGACGCCTACAACGCGGTCTCGTCGAGCCACGTGTTCCCGATCGGCGCCGACGACCTCGATCGGATCACCGGCGACGTCTTCTTCCGCCGCTCGCGCCCGACCGACACCTTCGTCGACATGGCCGGTGGCGACGACGCCGATCCGGCCGACGCCGCGCCAAAGCCCGACGAGGTGGTTTATACCGATGCCGAGAAGGTGCTGTGCCGGCGCTGGAATTGGCGTCAGGACGCCCGCTCGCTGGTGCAACCGACGAGCCGCCGGGTGATCCTGACCATCCAGTCGCTCGGCGTCGGCGATCTCGACGCGGCGCTCGCCGACGTCTGCGCTCTCACCGAGCGCTTCTGCGGCGGCAGGACGGCGGTGACCATCGCCGACGCGCGCGCCCCCGTGCGCGACGTCGCGATCCCCGCCTGAGGAGGTCGGGGCGCCGGGCCCCGACCCACCCCGTTCAGCCCTTCTCGGGCGTATAGGCGAGGATCGGCGCCAGCCACTTCTCGGCCGTTGCGAGATCCCAGTTCTTGCGCTGGGCGTAGTCTTCGACCTGATCCTTCTCGATCTTGCCGACGCCGAAGTAATGCGCCTCAGGATGCGAGAAGTAGAGGCCGGAGACCGAGGCCGCCGGGAGCATCGCGAAGCTCTCGGTCAGCTCCATGTCGGCGCGGTGGCGCGGATCGAGCAGCTTCCAGATCGTCGCCTTCTCGGTATGGTCGGGCTGGGCCGGATAGCCCGGCGCCGGGCGGATGCCGACGTATTTCTCGGCGATCAACTCGTCCGTGGAGAGATTCTCGTCCGGCGCGTAACCCCACAGTTCCTTGCGCACCTTCTCGTGCAGCCATTCGGCGAAGGCCTCGGCCAGCCGATCGGCGAGCGCTTGGCTGAGGATCTTCGAATAGTCGTCGTTGGCGCGGGCGTAACGCTCGGCGATTTCCGCCTCGCCGATGCCGGCGGTCACCGCGAAGGCGCCGACCCAGTCGAACGCCCCGCCGATCGGCGCGACGAAGTCGGCGAGCGCCAGATTGGCGCGGCCACCGTCCTTGCGCGCGATCTGCTGACGCAAGGTGTGCAGGGTGGTGAGCGTGTAGTGCCGGGTCTCCTCCTTGAAGAGGATGATGTCGTCGCCGTTCGACTGCGCCGGCCAGAAGCCGACCACGCCCTTGGCCGTCAGCGACCCTTCCGCGATCAACTTCGCCAGCATCGCCTGAGCGTCGTCGAAGAGTGTCTTGGCGGCGACGCCGACCTTGGCGTCGGTCAGGATCGCCGGATAGCGACCGATCAACTCCCAGGCGGCGAAGAACGGCGTCCAGTCGATGTAGGGCACCAACGTCTCGATCGCGACCGCGATCGGCCGCAACCCGGTGAAGCTCGGCTTCGTCGGCGTGTGAACGGCGAAGTCCGGGCGATAGGCGTTGGCGCGGGCGTCGGCGAGCGCGACGCGCTCCTTCTCGACCCGGCCGCGGGCGTGGCCCTCGCGGATGGTGGCGTAATCGGCGGAAATCTCGGCCATGACCTTCTCCTTGTTCGCTCCGAGGAGCGACGAGGTCACGCCGACCGCGCGCGAGGCGTCCACGACGTAGACCGCCTGCCCCCTATCATAGGCCGGATCGATCTTCACAGCCGTATGAACCCGGCTGGTGGTCGCCCCGCCGATCAGGAGCGGCAGGTCGAAGCCTTGGCGCTGCATCTCTGTCGCAATATGCACCATCTCGTCGAGCGACGGGGTGATCAGACCGGAGAGACCGATCACGTCGGCCTTCTCCTCGCGCGCCCGATCGAGGATCTTCTGCGCCGGCACCATCACCCCGAGATCGACCACCTCGAAGTTGTTGCAGGCCAGAACCACGCCGACGATGTTCTTGCCGATGTCGTGGACGTCGCCCTTCACCGTGGCGAGCACGATCTTGCCGGCCGAGGTGCGCCCGCCCTGCCCGCCGGCGGCCTTCTCGGCCTCCATGTACGGCATCAGCACGGCCACCGCCTGCTTCATCACGCGGGCCGATTTCACCACTTGCGGCAAGAACATCTTACCGGCGCCGAAAAGGTCGCCGACCACGTTCATGCCGGCCATCAACGGCCCCTCGATGACGTCGAGCGGCCGGGCGCTGGCGACCCGCGCCTCCTCGACGTCGGCCTCGACGAAATCGGTGATGCCGTGCACGAGGGCATGCTCGAGCCTTTTCGCGACCGGCGCCTCGCGCCAGGAGAGATCGATCTCGCGGGCCTTGCCGACCTCGCCCTTGAAGCGCGGCGCCGCCTCGAGCAGACGCTCGGTGGCATCCGCTCGGCGGTTCAGCACCACGTCTTCGGCGAGATCGCGCAGGTCCTGCGGCAGATCGTCATAGACGGCGAGCGAGCCGGCGTTGACGATGCCGAAGTCCATCCCCGCCTGGGTGGCGTGGTAGAGGAACACCGAGTGCATCGCCTCGCGCACCGGCTCGTTGCCGCGGAACGAGAAGGAGAGGTTGGAGACGCCGCCCGAGACGTGCGCGTGGGTCAGCGTCGAACGGATGAACCGCGTCGCCTCGATGAAGTCGACGCCGTAATTGGAATGCTCCTCGATGCCGGTCGCCACCGCGAAGACGTTGGGATCGAAGATGACGTCTTCCGGCGGGAAGCCGACTTGCTCGGTCAGGATCTCGTAGGAACGGGCGCAGATGTCCTTCTTGCGGGCGAGCGTGTCGGCCTGACCGGTCTCGTCGAAGGCCATCACCACCACGGCGGCGCCGTAGCGGCGGATCTTCTTCGCCTGCTCGACGAACTTCTCCTCGCCTTCCTTGAGCGAGATCGAATTGACGATCCCCTTGCCCTGCAGGCACTTCAGTCCCGCCTCGATCACCGACCACTTCGACGAATCGACCATCACCGGCACCTTGGCGATGTCCGGCTCGGCGGCGACGAGGTTGAGGAAGGTCGTCATCGCGGCCTCGCCGTCGAGCAGACCCTCGTCCATGTTGACGTCGATGATCCCCGCTCCGCCCTCGATCTGATCGACCGCGACCTTGAGCGCGCTCGTGTAGTCGCCGGCGGTGATCAGTTTGCTGAACTTCGCCGAGCCGGTGACGTTGGTGCGCTCGCCGATGTTGACGAAGCGCATCTCGGGAAGATGGGTGAACGGCTCGAGCCCGGAGAGCTTGAGCCGCGGCTCGATCGTCGGCACCACGCGCGGCGCCTTGCCGGCCACGGCCGCCGCGATCGCCGCGATGTGGTCCGGCGTGGTGCCGCAGCAACCGCCGACCACGTTGACGAGGCCGGAGGCGGCGAACTCGCCGACGAGGCTCGCCATCGCCGCCGGGCTCTCGTCGTAGAGGCCGAATTCGTTGGGAAGACCGGCGTTCGGATAGGCGCAGACGAAGGTGTCGGCGGCCCGCCCGATCTCGTCGATGTGGGCGCGCATCTCCTTGGCGCCGAGCGCGCAGTTGAGGCCGATCGAGAACGGCCGGGCATGGCGCAGCGAATACCAGAAGGCGGTCGGCGTCTGACCGGAGAGGGTGCGGCCGGAGAGATCGGTGATGGTGCCGGAGATCATCACCGGCAGACGGAAGCCGAGCTCCTCGAACAGCCCCTCGACGGCGAAGATCGCCGCCTTGGCGTTCAAGGTGTCGAAGATCGTCTCGATCAGCAGGATGTCGGCGCCGCCGTCGACGAGGCCGCGCGCCGCTTCTCCATAAGCGGTGGCGAGATCGTCGAAGGTCACGGCGCGGAAGCCCGGATCGTTGACGTCCGGCGAGATCGAGGCGGTGCGGTTGGTCGGCCCGATGGCGCCGGCGACGAAGCGCGGCCGGCTCGGATCGGCGGCGAAGGCGGCGTCGCAGGCCTCGCGCGCGCGCCGCGCGCCATCGAGGTTGAGGTCGTAGGCGACGGGCTCGAGCCCGTAGTCGGCCTGCGCGATGGTCGTCGCCGAGAAGGTGTTGGTCTCGACGATGTCGGCGCCGGCGGCGAGATACTGGGCATGGATGCCGCGGATCACGTCGGGCCGGGTGATCGACAGCAGGTCGTTGTCGCCCTTGAGGTCACGGTCGTGGTCGGCGAAGCGGGTGCCGCGATAGTCGGCCTCGGTCAGGCCGTGGCGCTGGATCATCGTGCCCATCGCGCCGTCGAGGACGAGGATGCGGTCGCGGGCGGCGGCCGTCAGCGTCTCGACGAGCCTCGCGGCGGTGGCGGCGGTGTGGCGGAAGGGTTCGGTCATGATCTCGGCTTTCGACGATGGCGGCGGGCGGCGGCCCGAAGGCGGATGGAAGGGCGGCGGAGCGGATCTCACCCCTCGGGGGTGATGCCCAGCACCTCGACGATGCCGGTGACGAGGTCGGCGCGGTTCATGGTGTAGAAATGGAACCGGTCGACCCCCATGGCGAGGAGATCGGCGACCTGTTCCATGCCGAAGTCGATCGCCGCGCGCGCCCGCGCCTCGGCGGTG
>JAAYVT010000707.1 GCA_012517025.1 Phyllobacteriaceae bacterium
ACCGTGTTGGCGGTGATCGAGACCGGTCTGTTCAACGCCGTGATCGTGGTGGTGCTGTGGCTCGGAGTGGTCCTGGCGCTGCTGACGGTGATGCCGCCGGCCAACGCGCTGACGCTGACCGCGACCGGGTTCCGCGTCCGCGTGCTCGGCCTCCTCGGCGGCTTCGTGCCGTGGAGCGCGGTCGAGCGGGTGGAGGCGGCCGAGGGCTGGGCCGGGTCGACGGTGGTGGTGCGGCTGAAGCCCGAGGCGGAGGGTCGCACCCTCGCCGGTCTGCCGCGCGATCCGATCCTCGGCTTCAACACCCTGACCGACAGCTACGGCCGCGAGGCCGACGAACTCGCCCACGAGATGGAGCGACGCCGGGCGGCCGTGGCGGCCTGACCGCGCCGGCGGCGCGTCCGATCCCGTCGCGCCGGGCCGTCCCCATCCGTAGTGTTCCCGTCGGGCGAAGGGCGGCCGGTCGAGCGGTTGCGGGGGCTTCCCCCGATCTGCTACCGATCCCGCGACCCCGCGCATCGCGCGCGACGGAGAATTTCGAGGAGAACGCCATGAAGCCGCTCGTCGCCGGAAACTGGAAGATGAACGGGCTCGCCGCTTCGGTCGCCGAATTCGAGGCGATGATCGCGGGCTACGGAGCCGATCTGGCGGCCAAGGTCGATCTGATGATCTGCCCGCCGGCGACTCTCGTCGCCAAGCTCGCCGCCGTCGGCGGCCCGATCCCGGTCGGCGGTCAGGATTGCCACGCCAAGGTCTCCGGCGCCCACACCGGCGACGTCTCGGCCGAGATGCTGAAGGACGCCGGCGCCACCGCCGTCATCGTCGGCCACTCAGAGCGCCGCACCGATCACGGCGAGACCGACGCGATCGTCAAGGCCAAGGCCGAAGCCGCCAAGCGCGCCGGCCTGATCGCCATCGTCTGCGTCGGCGAGACCGAAGCCCAGCGCAAGGCCGGCGAGACCCTCGCCGTGGTCGGCACCCAGGTGCTCGGCTCGCTGCCCGAGGGCATGACCGGCGAGACCCTGGTGATCGCCTACGAGCCGGTCTGGGCGATCGGCACCGGCCTCGTGCCGACCATCGCCGACGTCGCCGAGGTGCACGGCTTCATCCGCGAGAAGCTGGTCGGCCTCTACGGCGCCGAGGGTGAGAAGGTCCGCATCCAGTACGGCGGCTCGGTCAAGCCGTCGAACGCGGCCGAGCTGATGGCGGTGCCGAACGTGAACGGCGCGCTGGTCGGCGGCGCCTCGCTGAAGGCGGCCGACTTCCTGGCGATCGCCGCCGGCTGCCCGTGAGGCCGGCGCCGATCCCTCCGGGACGGTGATCGACATGAGAAAACGAAGACCGGCGGCTCCTCGCGGAGCCGCCGGTCTTCTTTTCCGGGATCGTCGTGGCGGGGAAGCGGGCGGGTCAGGCGCCGCGCTTCGCGTCGATCGACCAGGCGCCGGCGCCGGCGAAGACGAAGTAGAGGAAGACGAACGCGAATTCGATCGCCAGTTCGCCCTGGTTCAGGATCGGGTAGAAGCTCGCCGGGGCGTGCATCATGAAATAGGCGACGGCCATGAAGCCGGACAGCACGAAGGCGACCGGGCGGGTGCACAGGCCGATCAGCAGCAGGACCGAGCCCACCACCTCGAGCACGCCGGCGGCACCGAACAGCGAGAAGATCTGGCCGGAGAACAGGTTCAGCCCCTGGAACATCGGCACGTCGGGGAAGTGGAAGAACTTGCCGAGGCCGTGCTGGAGGAACAGCAGGGCGGTCATGATGCGCAGGGCGGCGAGCGCCTTGGGGGCATGGGGCGTGAGCTTGGCGGCGAGAGACATTCGGGAACTCCGTCTTCGATCGGGGCGGCGCCGGGCGGCGCGTCGTTGGTGATGCCCCGACTGTGCCAGTCGCGAACCGCTCGCACGAGACGCCATGTCGGCGACGCAATGTCTTCATCGATCGAACAATCCTGCCCCGTTCCCCGCCCTTCGTCGCGACCTCGCGATCCGACGAAGGGCGTGCGCGGGGGGCTCGCCCGCACTGGCGTCGGCCGTCGCGATCGTGTATGAGGCTTCGCGAAAGCGCCGTCGCCGTCTCGGGCGGACGACGGATGGATCGGGCCGCGGCGCGGGGGAGACCCCGGCGTCGCTCGGCTCGTTGCGAGACAACTCGGTCGGGATCGATGGAAACCGTCATCATCGTGATTCATCTGATGCTGGTCATGGCGCTGGTCGGCGTCGTGCTCCTGCAGAAGTCGGAAGGCGGCGCGCTCGGCATGGGCGGCGGCGGCGGCGGCCTGATGGGCGCGCGCGGCACCGCCAACGTGCTGACCCGGGCGACCGCGATTCTCGGCGCCGGCTTCTTCGCCACCTCGCTGATCCTGGCGATCCTCGCCGGTCGGCACGGCGACAAGCCGTCGTCGATTCTCGACGGCGCCACCCCGGCGGCCACCGCTCCGGCGGCGCCGACCGCCCCGGCCGCTCCGGCGGGCACGGGCAACGGCGTCCTCGATCAGCTCGAGCAGATGAAGAGCAAGACGGCTCCCGCCGCACCGGCGGCGCCCGCCGCTCCGAGCGCGCCGCAGCCCGCCGGTCAGTGACCGCGTCGCGGTAGGCCGCGAGGCTTTCCCGGGACCGGGGCGCACGCCGCACTCCGGTCCCTTCTTCGTTGGAGGGGTCTTCGGACGTCTCCCGCGATCGCTGGAAGGGTCCGAGGATCTTTTCGTGGACATCGTCTTCGCCCCGACGTTTTCGCGCTCGCGAATCGCCGGGGTCGCGAGGTAGGGTCGAATCCCATGGCGCGGTACGTCTTCATCACCGGCGGCGTGGTGTCTTCGCTCGGCAAAGGGCTTGCGTCGGCGGCCCTCGGAGCGCTTCTTCAGGCACGTGGCTACAAGGTCCGGCTCCGCAAGCTGGACCCCTATCTGAACGTCGATCCGGGGACGATGTCTCCGTATCAGCACGGCGAATGCTTCGTCACCGACGACGGCGCGGAGACCGATCTCGATCTCGGTCACTACGAGCGCTTCACCGGTCGCCCGGCCAACAAGAAAGACAACGTGACGTCGGGGAAGATCTACCTCGACATCATCACCAAGGAGCGACGCGGCGATTATCTCGGCGGCACCGTCCAGGTGATCCCGCACGTCACCGACGCGATCAAGGAGTTCATCACGACCGGCAACGAAGGCTACGACTTCGTGCTGATCGAGGTGGGCGGCACCGTCGGCGACATCGAGGGCCTGCCGTTCTTCGAGGCGATCCGTCAGCTCGGCAACGATCTGCCGCGTCATCACGCGGTCTACGTCCATCTGACGCTGATGCCCTACATCCCGTCGGCCGGCGAGCTGAAGACCAAGCCGACCCAACACTCGGTCAAGGAGCTGCGTTCGATCGGCATCGCGCCCGACATCCTGTTGGTGCGCGCCGATCGGCCGATCCCGGAGAACGAGCGGCGCAAGCTGTCGCTGTTCTGCAACGTGCGGCCGAGCGCGGTGATCCAGGCCCTCGACGTCAAGTCGATCTACGACGTGCCGATGGCCTATCACGAGCAGGGCTTCGACACCGAAGTGCTCGCCGCCTTCGGCATCGACGTGGTGCCGGATCCCGACATGCGGCGCTGGACCGAGATTTCCGACCGGATCCACAATCCGGAAGGCGAAGTCACCATCGCCATCGTCGGCAAGTACACCGAGCTCAAGGACGCCTACAAGTCGCTGTCCGAGGCGCTGGTCCACGGCGGCATCGCCAACCGGGTCAAGGTCAACCTCGACTGGGTCGACGCCGAGATCTTCGAGAAGGAGGATCCCGCACCCTATCTCGAGCACGTCCAGGGCATCCTGGTGCCCGGCGGCTTCGGCAAGCGCGGCACCGAGGGCAAGATCAAGGCGGCCTCCTGGGCGCGGCGCTCGAAGATCCCCTATTTCGGCATCTGCTTCGGCATGCAGATGGCGGTGATCGAGGCGGCGCGCAATCTCGCCGGCATCGAGGGTGCGAACTCGACCGAGTTCGGCCCCTGCGACGCGCCGGTGGTCGGCCTCCTGACCGAGTGGGTGAAGGGCAACGAGCTGCACACCCGCGCCGAAGGCGGCGACCTCGGCGGCACCATGCGCCTCGGCGCCTATCCGGCCCGGCTGGAACCCGGCTCCAAGATCGCCACGATCTACGGCAAGACCGAGATCTCCGAGCGCCATCGTCACCGCTTCGAGGTCAACGTCGCCTATCGCGACGCGCTGGAGGCGGCCGGCCTGCACTTCGCCGGCATGTCGCCGAACGGCGTGCTGCCGGAGACGGTGGAGATCGCCGATCATCCGTGGTTCATCGGCGTGCAGTATCACCCCGAGCTGAAGAGCCGGCCGTTCGAGCCGCATCCGCTCTTCACCTCCTTCATCGCCGCGGCGAAGGAACAGAGCCGGCTGGTGTGACCGACGGGAGACCCGACATGGATTGGACGCCGCTCACCGAAAGCCTCACCGGCCTGGCGCCGTTTCTGATCTACGTCGGTCTGTCGATCGGACTGATCGCGATGTA
>JAAYVT010000708.1 GCA_012517025.1 Phyllobacteriaceae bacterium
GCCTGACAGGTCGGGGCCTCATCACATGCGCTCCTCGGAGCTTTGCCGGGTTAGACAATCGCCGCGAAAGCCCTTGCGCTTCAATGAGCCGTTTTCTTCCGGTTAGACAACCCAAGCCATTGAGATGTCTCATTCCAAGACCTCCACCGGGGCTCTTCGAGCGACGAACGCCCGGCGCGTCCCGCGCCGGGCCGGGAGACGCCTCCGCGAGGCTCGTCCCCTTCCCGCGCCGGTCCGCGACGCGCGATCCGACGGGACGACGCTCTCGCACCCATCCCGGAAACGAACAAGGCGGCCCCGTTCGGAGCCGCCTTTCGTTCTTTTCGTGCCGTCGCGCGCCGGTTCTTCGCGCCGTCGCGCTCAGTGCGCGGCGCCGCCCTTCTTGGCGAACAGGCCGGAGGCGGTCAGCGCCAGGATGAAGGCGTACATCGCGGCGACGCCGATCAGGGCGCCGACGATGAGACCGGCGTAGCCGAACGCCACCACGGCGGCGATCCAGACGACGAGAGCGAGAAGCATGGCGGCGAGAACGATCATCGATGTCTCCAAGGGAACGATCCGACGGGCAGCGAGGTCGGGTGTGGCCGTCCGGCGGTCCCCCCTCTCGCGTTCACGCGGGAAAGCGGCTCCCCCGTGACGAGTGGTTCTTGATAGACGCTAGGTAATAAGCCGTAAAGTCTTCCTTCGTCGAGTGCGCTGCAGCAGAATCGCCGTCGCCGCGATCGACCATGGAAATGCCGCGCCGGCCGTGGCAAAGGTGGCGGGATCGGTCGTGCGTGTCGAGGGGCCGCGTCCGAGGATCTGGAGAGCGCGAAGTCGATGACGGTGGCGAAGAACTTCGAGGGACTGATCGATTCCGACGATCTCAGGCGTCGTCTCACCGCGCTGGTCGCCGACGGCTCCGACGGCGGCAATCCGCAGGTGCGCTCCAAGGTGCTGGCGATCCTCAAGGACGCGCGAAATCAGGCGCGGGCGATCGTGCAGGAGCGCCTCCTCGCCGATCGTCGCGGCGTGCTGTGCGCCGAACGTCTGTCCTTCGTCCAGGACGAGTTGATCCGCGTCATCTACGATTTCGCCGTCGCCCACGTCTATCCGGTGAAGAATCCGTCCTCGGCCGAGCGCATCGCCGTCACCGCCGTCGGCGGTTACGGTCGCACCACCCTGGCGCCGGGCTCCGACATCGATCTCCTGTTCCTGCTGCCCTACAAGCAGACGCCGTGGGGCGAGAGCGTCGTCGAATACATCCTCTACATGCTGTGGGACCTCGGCCTGAAGGTCGGGCACGCCACCCGCAACGTCGAGGAGTGCATCCGCCAGGCCCGCTCCGACCTGACCATCCGCACCGCCATCCTCGAGGCGCGTTGGCTGTGGGGCGATCGGCCGTTGTTCGACGACCTCGAGAAGCGGTTCGACGCCGAGGTGGTGCAGGGCACGGGCCGCGAATACATCGCCGCCAAGCTCGCCGAGCGCGACGACCGCCACAAGCGCCAGGGCATGAGCCGCTATCTGGTCGAGCCCAACATCAAGGAGGGCAAGGGGGGCTTGCGCGATCTCCAGACCCTGTTCTGGATCGCCAAATACTTCTACCGGGTCAAAGATGCCCGCGATCTGATCGCCGCCGGAGTGTTCTCCAAGGCCGAGTACCGCCGCTTCGAGCGCTGCGACGACTTCCTGTGGGGCATCCGCTGCCACATGCACTTCGCCACCAATCGGGCCGAGGAGCGCCTCTCCTTCGACCTGCAGCGCGAGATCGCCAGCCGCCTCGGCTACGTCGACAAGGGCGGCCTGCGCGCCGTCGAGCGCTTCATGAAGCACTACTTCCTGGTCGCCAAGGACGTCGGCGACCTGACCCTGATCTTCTGCTCGGCGCTGGAGGAGGAACACGTCAAGCAGACGCCGGCGCTGAACCGTCTGTTCGGCCGTTTCCGCCGCCGCAAGCCCAAGGTGGTGGCCGGCGACGGCGGCCCCTTCGTCGTCGATCACGCCCGCATCACCGTCGCCGATTCGATGGTGTTCGAGCGCGATCCGATCAACCTGATCCGCATCTTCCACGAGGCCGACCGCAACAACCTCGACTTCCATCCCGATGCGCTGCAGCTGATGACGCGCTCGCTCAAGCTGATCGACGAGAAGCTGCGCACCGACGAGACCGCCAACCGGCTGTTTCTCGAGGTGGTCACCTCGCGCCACGCCCCCGAGCGGATTCTGCGGCGGATGAACGAGACCGGCGTGCTCGGCCGCTTCCTGCCGGAGTTCGGCAAGGTCGTCGCAATGATGCAGTTCAACATGTATCATCACTACACCGTCGACGAGCATCTCCTGCGCGCGGTCGGCGAGCTGTCGGGGATCGAGCGCGGCACCATCGCCGAGGAAGTGCCGCTCTCCACCGAGCTCTTCGCCGGCATCCAGAACCGCAAGGTGATCTATCTCGCCACCTTCCTGCACGACATCGCCAAGGGCCGGCCGGAGGATCACTCGCTCTACGGCGGCAAGATCGCCCGCAAGCTCGGACCGCGCTTCGGCCTCTCCGCCGCCGAGACCGAGACCGTCGCCTGGCTGGTCGAGAACCATCTGGTGATGAGCTCGGTGGCGCAGGGCCGCGATCTCAACGATCGCCGCACCATCGAGAATTTCGCCGAGATCGTGCAGTCGCCGGAGCGGCTGAAGCTGCTGCTGTGCCTGACCGTCGCCGACATCCGCGCCGTCGGCCCCGGCGTCTTCAACGGCTGGAAGGGCCAGCTGTTGCGCACGCTCTACTACGAGACCGAGCCCTATCTCGCCGGCGGCCATTCCCAGGTCGGCCGCGACCAGCGCGTCGCCGCCGCCAAGCTGCGCCTGTGCGAGCGGCTCACCGACTGGCCCGAGGTCGAGAAGAAGGCCTACGTCGA
>JAAYVT010000709.1 GCA_012517025.1 Phyllobacteriaceae bacterium
CTGCGCTGCGCCGTCGCCGACATCGCCGGAGCGGTGGCGATCGCCGGCCAATACGGCGCGACGACGCCGTTCGGGGTGCCGACGTCGGGGACGGCGCAGCGCAGCTCGCGATGGCGCCGGGCGCGGGCCTCCGAGGCGACCCGGTCGAGGATCAGACGGGCGCGATCGCGCGCCGTCTTCGACCACGGCGCCGCCTTGGAGGCGACGAGATGGGCCTGGCTCTTCAAGATCACCCCGTCGGCGAGGATCTTCAGGGCGTTCGCCTTGAGGGTCGAGCCGGTGGTGGTGATGTCGACGATCGCTTCCGCCGCGCCGGAAGCCGGTGCCCCCTCGGTCGCCCCCAGGCTCTCGACGTTGCGATAGTCGGTGATGCCGTGCTCGGCGAAGAAGCGCCGGGTGGTGGCGAGATATTTCGTCGCGATCCGCAGCTGATGGCCGTGACGGGCGCGGAATTCGGCCGCCACGTCGCCGAGATCGGCCATGGTCGAGACGTCGATCCACGCCTGCGGCACCGCCACCACCACGTCGGCGAAGCCGAAGCCGAGCTCGGTGACGAGATGCACCTTGGTCTGGAAGTCGGCGATCGTCTCGTGCACCAGATCGAGCCCGGTGACGCCGAGATGGACGTTGCCGGCGGCGATCTCGCGGGTGATCTCGGAGGCCGACAGGAAGGCGATCTCGACCTTGTCGATGCCGCCGAGCCGGCCGCGATAGTTGCGCTCGCCGCCCGGCTGCAGCACCGGCAGGCCGGCGCGCTCGAAGAAGGCGTTGGTGTTTTCCTGCAGGCGCCCCTTCGACGGGATGCCGATGATCAGGCCGTCGCTCATCCGCGCTCTCCCCCCGTCTCGCCGAGTTCCTGGCCGTAGCCGGCGATGCCGAGCCGATCGAGCCACATCGAGAAGCCGCAGGCGGCGACCGAACGTCCGGCTCCGAGCCGCTCGAGCAGGCCGTCGTAACGCCCGCCGCCGATCACCGGCCGGTCGTCGGGACGCTCGGGATCGCGCATCTCGAAGACGAAGCCGGTGTAGTAGTCGAGGTTGCGGCCGAAGTCGGCGCGGAACAGCGGCCGGTCGAGCTCGATGCCGCAGTCGCGGAAGGCGTCGTTGCGGCGGGCGAAGAGATCGATCGCCGCGCTCATGTCCACCTTCACCTCGGCCTGGAAGGCGTCGAGCGCGTCGACCGCGCGGTCCGGCGAGGCCGAGAGCGCGAGGTAACGCGTCAGGATCCCGGCCGCTTCCGGCGTGAGACCGCCCTCCGAGGCGATCGCCGCCTTCTCGAGGAAGCGCTCGGCGATCTCGTGGGCACTGCGTCCGCCGACGGTGGCGATGCCGGCGAGCCCGAGCAGATCCTCGACCAGCGCCTTCGCTTCCGCCGGCTTCGAACCGGCGAGCGCCCCGAGGATGCCGGCATGACGCACCGCCTCGGCCGAGCCGTCGTCGCTCGCCAGCCGCTTGACGGTGGCGGCGAGCCGTTCCGGCATGCCGAAGAGACCACGCAACCGCCGCCGCAGCGGCAGCGGCAGCGCCAACCCGTCGAGCAACGCCAGGAACAATCCCTCGTCGCCGATCTTGACCACCGCCTCGTCGACCGCGAACAGCGCCGCCGCCTGATGGGCGAGCGCCAGCACGTCGGCGTCCGCGGCGGCGCGATCCTCGTTGCCGAAGAGCTCGATGCCGGCCTGCAGGAATTCGCCCGCCTCGTCGGCGCGCTGACGGAACACCGGGCCGAAATAGCCGAGCGCCGCCTCGCGTCCCGCCTCGCCGCGCTCGAGATAGTGCCGGCAGATCGGGATGGTGAAGTCGGGGCGCAGACACATCTCGCGCCCGTCGGCGTCGGCGGTCAGGAACAGCCGGCGGCGGATGTCTTCGCCGGTGGTGTCGAGGAAGAGATCGGCCGGCAGCAGGATCGCCGGTTCGACCATCTCGGCTTCCGCCTCGCGCTGGAACAGCGCCACGAGCTCGGCGGTCGGGTCGAAGGCGGAGAGCTCGTCGCCGCCGTCGAGGGCGGAGAGCGCCTCGGCGAGCTGGTCGGGTGTCTCGATCCCGGCCTCGGCGAGCATCGCCGCCATCGCCTCGGCGTGCGGATACTTGCCGCCCGGCTGATAGGGGCGGCCGGAGGGCGTGAAGCCCGAGGGAGGACGCGTCGCCATGGGGGATCTCCGGATCAGGCGTGACGGGCGAGGATGTCGCGCACGGTCGCGACGAGGTCGGCGACCTTCGCCTCGACCTGGGCTGGGCGCGCGGCCTTCCATTCGGCGTTGGAGGCGATCGACTTCGCCGCCTCGGCGCCCTCGATCAGATCCTTGATCTGGACGACGCCGGCCTCGCGCTCGTTCGATCCTTGAATGATCACGCAAGGCGCCTTGCGGCGGTCGGCGTATTTCATCTGCGCCTTCATCCCCGACGAGCCGAGATAGCACTCGGCGCGAATGCCGGCGTCGCGGAGCGTCTTGGTCAGTGCCAGATGGTCGCCCATCCGGTCCTTCTCCATGACAAGCACGACCACCGGGCCGAACACCTCGGCTTCCTGGAGGATCGGGCTCTTCACCGCCTTCAAGGCCGACATCAGACGCGAGACGCCGATCGAGAACCCGGTCGCCGGCGCCGCTTCCGAGAGGAAGCGCGAGACCAGACCGTCGTAACGACCGCCGCCGCCGACCGAACCGAAGCGGACGATCTCGCCCTTGTCGTTCGGCACCTCGAAGGTGAGTTCGGCCTCGTAGACCGGGCCGGTGTAGTACTCGAGGCCGCGCACCACCGATGGATCGATGCGGATGCGGTCCCAGCCGTATCCTGCGCCGCTGGCGATGTCTGATATCTCGATTAGTTCCTTCATTCCTTGCTGGTAGAGCGTGGCATCAGGAAACAGATCCGAAAGTTTTTCCAGTGTTGCTTGGTTGCTTAATCCAGCGACCACGCCACCATCGGGAAATTCGAAGGTTGCGACGACACCACCAGACTCGTTGCCAATCCTCGGATCTCCGGGCTGGCGCATACCCGGCGTCGACTTCACGAAGCGCAGAAGATCTCGAATTTGTACATCTGTGAGCCCCGCCCCGGGCGTGAAGTCGCCGCTCTGGTCGAGCCGTCCGGCGCCGAGCAGGTCGCGCACGCCCTCCGGGCCGATCTTGTCGAGCTTGTCGATGGCGCGCAGCACCGTCAGGCGCTTCGCCGCGTATTCGTCGCCGGAGAGCCCGATCGCCTCCATCACCCCGTCGAGGACCTTGCGGTTGTTGACCTTGACGACGTACTGGCCGCGCGCGAGGCCGACCGCCTCCATCGCGTCGGCCATCATCATGCAGATCTCGGCATCCGCCGCGACCGAGGCCGCGCCGACGGTGTCGGCGTCGAACTGCATGAACTGGCGGAAGCGGCCCGGACCCGGCTTCTCGTTGCGGAACACCCAGCCGCAGCGATAGCTGCGATAGGGCTTGGCGATCTGCGTCCAGTTCTCGGCGGCGTAACGGGCGAGCGGCGCGGTCAGGTCGTAACGCAGCGACAACCACTGCTCGTCGTCGTCCTGCAGCGAGAACACACCCTCGTTGGGGCGGTCCTGGTCGGGCAGAAACTTGCCGAGCGCGTCGGTGTATTCGACGAGCGGCGTCTCGACCGCCTCGAAGCCGTAGAGCTCGTAGACGGCGCGGATCTCGGCGATCATCGCCTCGGTCGCCCGCACGTCGGCGGCCGCGCGGTCGACGAAACCGCGGGGCAGGCGTGCCTTGAGTGTCCGATCCGTCGCCATGTCGTTCCCGTCGCCTCGTTTCGACCCGAAAATCCGCCGGAAAGGCGGGCGGGATGGTTCCTAGACCGGATCGTCCCGTCCGACAAGCGCCGCCGCCCGGTCGGAACGACGGCGGTGCGGCCGGTCAGTGCCGACATGCGTCGTGCGCGGGTCACACCGCCGGAATCTCGACGGCGAATCCCCCCGGATCGGTTGCGTGCCGCTCACAATTCCGCCACGGTGCGCCGTCATTCGCAGCCGCGGGATACGGTCGTCGATCCCCGCGAAGCCCAGGTTTTCGTGCCGAGCATCGAGAGGCACCGTCTCCATGGATCCCGTCCGTCCGGCCGTCGCGTCTCAGCCGACGTCTCCCGAACTTTCGATCGTCGTTCCGACCTTCAAGGAAAGCGCCAACGTCCCCCGCCTCGTCGAGCTGCTCGACGCCGCGCTGGTCGGCCTCGCCTGGGAAGTGATCTTCGTCGACGACGACAGCCCGGACGGCACCTCGACGGTGGCCAAGAAGATCGCCGCGCGCGATCCGCGCGTGCGCTGCATCCGCCGCGTCGGCCGCCGCGGCCTCGCCGGTGCCTGCATCGAAGGCATGCTGTCCTCGGCCGCGCCGGTGGTCGCGGTGATGGACGCCGACCTGCAGCACGACGAGACCATCCTGCCGAAGATGTACGCCGCCATCCGCGACGGCGCCGACCTCGCCGTCGGCAGCCGTTACGTCGAGGGCGGTTCGTCGAACCAGGGCCTCTCCTCGATCCGCCAGTGGGGCAGCGAGACGGCGACGGCGCTCGCTCGCCGCTTCCTCCACATCGAGTTGTCCGATCCGATGAGCGGCTTCTTCATGATCCGCCGCTCGCGCATCGAGGCGATCGCCTCGTCGCTGTCGAGCGAGGGCTTCAAGATCCTGCTCGACATCGTCGCCTCTTCGCCGGAGCGGCTGAAGACGGCGGAGATCCCCTTCACCTTCCGTGAGCGCACCGCCGGCGAATCGAAGCTCGACAGTCTGGTGACCGCCGAATACCTCGGCCTGCTGTTCTCCAAACTGTCCGGCGGGCTGGTGCCGGTGCGCTTCCTGATGTTCCTGGCGGTCGGCGCCTCGGGCATCGTGGTGCATCTGGCGGCGTTGAAGATGGCGCTGCACGTCTTCCAGACCACCTTCACGTGGGGCGAGCTTTCCGCCTCGGTCGTGGCGATGACCTGGAACTTCGTGCTCAACAACCAGCTCACCTATCGCGATCGTCGTCTGACCGGCTTCCGCTTCGTCTGGGGCCTCGTCACCTTCTATCTGGTGTGCAGCCTCGGCACGATCGCCAACATGGGGGTGGCCACCGGTCTGTTCGAGATGGAGACCGGACCGTGGATCGCCGGTTTCGCCGGCGCTGTGATGAGCGCGGTCTTCAACTACACCGTCTCGGCGGTGCTGACCTGGCGCAAGTGAGGACATGACGAGCCCCGCGTCCGCCCCGCGGGCGACCGGCCTGCCGCCGCGTGGTCTGGTCCTGCTCCTCGTCGGCCTCACCGCGCTGCGTCTCGGCGTCGCCGGCCTCGCCGGTCTCGTCGACGACGAAGCCTATTACCGGCTGTGGTCGCTGCATCTCGCCTTCGGCTATCTCGACCACGCCCCGATGGTGGCCTGGGTGATCGCCGCCGGCCGGGCGTTGGCCGGCGAGGGATCGCTCGGCGTCCGCCTGTTCTCGCCGCTCGCCACCGCCGTCGGCTCGCTGATGTTGTGGCGCGCCGTCGCCCTCTGCGAGGGCCGGGAGACGGCGACCCGCGCCGCCGTGTGGTTCAACGCGATGGTCCTGATCGGCGCCGGCTCGGTGCTGATCACCCCGGATTCGCCGTCGGTGTTCTTCTGGGGCGCCACCCTGTGGGCGCTCGCCGAGCGCACCGCCTCGCGCGATCCGCGTTGGTGGCTGGTCGTCGGCGTCACCGCCGGCCTCGGGCTCTTGTCGAAATATTCGGTGCCGTTCCTCGGCGTCGGCATCGGGCTGTGGCTCATGTCGACCAAGGAGACGCGCCGCTGGTTCGCCGACGCGCGACTGTGGCTCGGCGCGGCGATCGCCCTCGCCCTGTTCGCGCCGGTGGTGCTGTGGAACGCCGAGCACGGCTGGGTCTCCTTCGCCAAACAGTTCGGCCGCGCCACCGTCGAGGAATGGCGGCCGGAGAAGCTCGGCGAGCTGATCGGCGTGCAGCTGCTGCTGATCGGAGTGCCGATGGTGCCCTTCCTCGTCCTCGGCATCCGCAAGGTGCTCGTGCGGCGCGATCCGGCCGGGCTGCTGCCGCTCATGACCGGCATCCCCTTCGTCGCCTATCTGCTGTTCCATTCGCTGCACGCCGGGGTGGAGGGCAATTGGCCGGCGCCGCTCTATCCGAGTTTCGCCTGGCTGGCGGCGATCGGTGCCGCCGATCTCGCCGCGGCGGGGGCGACCTGGGGGCCACGGCTGCGCCGTCTGCGCGCCGCCGTCGCGCCGTTCGGCTTCGGGCTCGTCGCCCTGCTCTATCTGCACGTGCTGGTACCGCTGGTGGTGCTGCCGGCGAACCGCGATCCGACCGCCCAGATGCGCGGCTGGGAGGCGTTCGACCGCGATCTCGCCGCTCTCGGCGAGCGCGTCGGCGCCCGGGTCTTCGGCGTCGTCAACTACACGCTCGCCGCCAAGCTGGCGGTCGGGCTCGGCGCCGAGGCCGTCGCGCCCTTCGACGAGCGCGAGCGCTGGGTCGATCTGCCGGTGCGTGATCCGCGCCGCGTCTGCGCGCCGATTCTCTACGTCGACCGCGCCGGCCGCGATCCGACCGCCGCCCTCGCCGCCCATTGGCGCTCCGTCACGCCGCTCGGCACGCTCGCCCGCCGTGCCGGCGGAAAGATCGTCGAGGATCATCCGGTCTGGCGTCTCGCCGATCCGGTCGATTGCGACCCGGCCGGCTGAGGCGGCGGCGCCCTCAGGTCCCGCCGACCAGTTGCCGGCGCAGGAAGAAGGCGCTGCGCTCGTAGGCGCGATCGGCCGCCGCCGCGTCCCACCGGCGCGTCCCCGGCTCGGAGGCGAAGCCGCTCTGGGTGTCGGGATAGACGAAGGCCTCGAACACCTTGCCGGCGCCGATCAGGCGCTTTTCGATCGCTTCGACGATCGGCGCGGTGCGCGGGTCGTCCTCCGACCAGTGGAACAGCACCGGCACTTTGATTTCGGCGATGCGCTCGACCGAGGGCGGCGGCGCGTAATAAGCGACTGCCGCCTTGATCCGGCTGCCTGCCATCGCGAACTGCAGCGCGAAAGTGCCGCCCCAGGAAAAGCCGACCGCTCCGATCGAGCCGGTGCATTCGGCGTGCCGAGTGAGCAGATCGGCGGCGGCCTCGAATGCCTGCATCGCCTCCGCCGGCGACATCCGCGACAGCAGGTTGCGCGCCTCCTCGGTCTGGTCCGGGGTGACGTTCTGCGCCGACGGGAGATCGGGCAGCATCACCAGGAAGCCGTCGAGCGCCAGCTTGCGGGCGTAGTCCTGGAAAAAGGCGTCGGGGCCGCGCTGGTCGTGCAGCACCATCACGCCGGGGCGTCGGCCACCGCCGCGCAGGCGCGATAGGCGCCCCTTGTAGACTCGGTGACGCACCTGGAAGGTCACCGTCTCGACGGTCAGGCGCGGGTCGGCGACGTCGGTCTCCTGCGCCCGCGCGAGACTCGGGGCGAGGCAGAGCGCCGCGAGGTCGACGACGGACCGCAGCAGACGGCGGCGGTCGAGAAGGGGACGATCGGACATCGGCGGGGCTTCCGGAGCGGTCGGAGACGGGTCGATTCGGACGGGCGTGTCCGCGCCCACCATGGGACCGGCGCGCCGGAAACGCAAAATCGGCTATCGACGCGGCCGAACGAAGGCGGCCCGCTCCGCCTCCACCGGCGCCCGCGCAGCGCAGCCGTCGAGGTGGTCGTCGACCACCCCCATCGACTGCATGAAGGCGTAGCAGGTGGTGGGCCCGACGAAGGCCCAGCCGCGCCGTCGCAGCTCCTTCGACAGCGCCGTCGATTCGGCCGTCGCCGACAGCGTCGCCGCCACCTCTCGGGTCAGCCGCGCCGGTCGCGTCGCCGGATCCGGCTCGAAGCCCCACACGAAACCGGCGAACGAGCCCTCGCGCTCGCGCAGCTCGAGGAAGCGGCGGGCGTTGGTCAGAACCGCTTCGATCTTGCCGCGGTGGCGCACGATGCCGGCGTCGGCGAGGAGGCGGGCGCGCTCGGCGTCGCCGAACCGCACCAGCGTCTCGGCGTCGAAGTCGGCGAAGGCGCGGCGGAAGTTCTCGCGCTTGCGCAGGATGGTGAGCCAGGACAGTCCCGACTGGAACCCCTCGAGACAGATCTTCTCGAACATCCGCCGGTCGTCGCCGACCGGCCGGCCCC
>JAAYVT010000710.1 GCA_012517025.1 Phyllobacteriaceae bacterium
CCGAGTCGCTTGGCGGTGCGGGCGACGTCGATGGCGGTGTTGCCACCGCCGTAGACGACGACGCGACGGCCGAGCAGCGGCTTTTCCGCTCCCTCCATCGAGCGCAGCACCTGCACCGCGTCGAGGACGTGCGCCGCCTCGCCGGCCGGGATGTAGGCGCGCCGGGCGATGTTGGCGCCGACCGCCAGGAACACCGCGTCGAAACCGTCCTCGCGCATGCTTGCGGCGACGTCGTCGACCTTGGCGCCGAGTTCCAGACGAACGCCCATGGCGACGATGCGGGCCACCTCGGCGTCGAGCACCTCGCGCGGCAGGCGGTACTTCGGGATGCCGAAGCGCATCATGCCGCCGGCCATCGGCCCGGCCTCGCGGATGGTCACGGCGTGACCGAAGCGACGCAGGTGATAGGCGGCGGAGAGGCCGGAGGGGCCGGCGCCGATCACCAGCACCTTCTTGCCGGTCTCGGTCGGAGGCGGGGTGAAGGTCCAGCCCTTCTCGACGGCGAGATCGCCGAGGAAGCGCTCGACCGAATTGATGCCGACCGCCGCGTCGATCTCCTTGCGGTTGCAGGCCTTTTCGCAGGTTCGGTAGCATACCCGGCCCATCACGGCGGGGAACGGGTTGTTGGCGGTGAGGGCGCGCCAGGCGCCCTCGTAGTCGCCGCCCTCGGCGAGCGCCAGCCAGCCTTGGATGTCCTCGCCGGCGGGGCAGGCGTCGTTGCAGGGGGGCAGACGATGGACGTATTCCGGCCGCTCGCTGCGCCACGAACCGGTGCGGTTGGCGAGCGAGGAGCCGACGTCGAGGGTGATGGCGAAGGGATGACGGGGCATGCGGAACCTCCCTCAGCCGGCCGTTTCGTCGTCGGCGACGAGGCCGTATTCTTCGATGTTGGCGTCGCACATCGCCTGCAGGCGGGCGACGCGCGGATCCTCCACGCCGCCGCGGAAGAGATGGGCGAAGCGTTTCTGGAGCTTCAGGTAGTCGGTCACCGGGCGTGGCCGGCGGATGCGGCGCACCCCGGTCACCTTGCCGTGCTCGGCCTCGAAGATCGGATAGAAGCCGGTCTCCACCGCGAGGCGGGCGAGCTCGATGGTGGAACTCGACGGGGCGCCCCAGCCGAGCGGGCAGGGGACGTCGATCTGCAGATAGCGGGCGCCGTGGATGGCCATCGCCTTTTCGACCTTGCGCTCGAGATCGTGCAGGTCGGCGACGGTGGCGGTGGCGACGTAGGGGATGCGGTGGGCGACGGCGATGCGGGGCACGAACTTGCCGGTGCCGAAGACGTTGCCGGGCTCGTCGCAGATCGCCGGGGTGGTGGCGGTGCGAGCGGCGGGGGGCGTCGCCGAGGAGCGCTGCACGCCGGTGTTCATGTATCCTTCGTTGTCGTAGCAGATGTAGAGCACGTCGTCGTTGCGCTCGAACATGCCCGACAGGCATTGGAAGCCGATGTCGGTGGTGCCGCCGTCGCCGCCTTGCGCGACGACGCGGACGTCGCCGCGGCCGGTCACGCGGAGCGCCGCCGCCACGCCGGTGGCGACCGCCGCGGCGTTGCCGAACAGCGAATGCATCCACGGCAGCTGCCAGGACGTCTCGGGATAAGGCGTGGTGAAGACCTCCAGGCAACCGGTGGCGTTGACCGCGACCAGACGGCCGCCGGCCGCCCGCATCGCCGCGTCGAGGGCGAAGCGGGCGCCGAGCGCCTCGCCGCAGCCCTGGCAGGCGCGGTGGCCGTAGGTGATGGCGTTGGAGCGCTCGTCGGAGGCTTGGACGGTGCGACGTTCGGCGTCGACCAGACGGTTGCCGACGGTGAAGGTGCCCTTCTGATAGTAACGCAGTTTCTGTTCCGCCTCCTCGGGGAGGGCGGGGGCGTCGACGATCTCGGTCATGGCTCAGACCTCCCCTTTGGCGGCTTCGCGCTTCTCCGCCGCCAGATGGCGCAGCAACGCCTCGGCGGTGGGGCCGGTGCGGCGGGTCTTGGCGGTGCGATGGATCTCGCGGCCGACGACGCGGACGTTGAGATCGACGAACTGGGTGCCCTCCCAGGGCTGCACCACGGCGTCGCGGAAGAGGCGGTGCAGCGAGGCCTTGAGGATCGGCCGGCCGCCGAGGCCGGCGACCGCCGAATGCAGTCGCGGTGCATGTGGGAGGTTGCGCAACGCCTCGTCGACGTCGATGGCGAGCGGGCCGCCCATGCCGACGGCGATCGACTTCTCGACCACCACGACGTTGCTGGCGCCGGCGAGGGCGTTTCGCAGCGCGGCCGACGGGAAGGGGCGATAGGAGACGAGGGTGACGAGACCGATCGGGAAGCCGTCGTCGCGCATCTCGTCGATGGTGTCCTTGATGGTGCCGCACACCGAGCCCATGGCGACGACGATGGTCTCGGCGTCCTGGGTGCGATAGGTGCGGATCAGGCCGCCGGAATCGCGGCCGAAGCGGGCGCGGAACTCGCCGGCGTGCTTGGTGATCAGGCGCAGCGCCTGGGTCTGCTTGTAGTGGGCGAGGTACTTGACCTCGGTGAAGGCCTCCGGGCCGACCATGGCGCCGATCGAGGTCGGATCGTCGGGGTCGAGCACCTGGACCGGCTCGTAGGGCGGCAGATAGGCGTCGACGTCGGCCTGGGTGGGCACGTCGACCCGCTCGACCGCGTGGGTCAGGATGAAGCCGTCGACGTTGACCATGACCGGTATCGACAGTTCCTCGGCGATGCGGAAGGCCTGGATGTGCAGATCGACTGCTTCCTGGTTGGTCTCGGCGAAGAGCTGGAGCCAGCCGGAATCGCGCGCCGCCATGGCGTCGGAATGATCGTTACAGATGTTGATCGGGGCGCCGATCGCCCGGTTGCCGAGGGTCATGACGATCGGCAGGCCGAGACCGGAGGCGTTGTAGACCGCCTCCATCATGAACAAGAGCCCTTGCGAGGCGGTGGCGGTGTAGGCGCGGGCGCCGGCGGCGGAGGCGCCGATGGCGACGGAGAGCGCGGCGAACTCGCTCTCGACGTTGATGAACTCGCAGCCCTTCAGGTGGCCGTCGCGGACCAGGGCGCCGAGCCCCTCGACGATGTGGGTCTGCGGCGTGATCGGGTAGGCGCAGATCACCTGCGGACGGCACAGGGCGATGCCTTCGGCCATCGCCTTGGAGCCTTCGATCTGTTTCAGCATCGATCTCACTCCTCAGAGCGTGGCGGCGGGAGCGCCGGCGGTTTCTTTCGCCGCGAGCACCCAGGCGTAGGCTTCTTGCGCGGCGGCGACGTTGATCTCGCCGATGCGGCCGGGGAAGGCTTCCTCGATCGCCTTCTTCACGCCGTCGAATTGGAGGAGCCCGGTCAGCGCCGCGAAGGCGCCGAGCAGTGCGGCGTTGGCGAGCGGGCGGCCGATGTGGCGCTTTGCGATTTCGCTCGCCGGCACGGCGACGGCGTGGCCGGGGGGCAGACGATTGGCCTGCTCGGCGATGCCGAGAGTGGCGAAGTCGTGGTTGGTGTTGACGATCAGCCAGCCGGTCGGCTTCAGGCCGGCGAAGACGTCGGCGACGCGGAACAGGGTCGGATCCTGGACGATCAGGCAGTCCGGCTCGGCGATCGGCTCGCGCAGGCGGATCTCGTGATCGTCGACGCGACAGAAGGCGATCACCGGGGCGCCGGTGCGCTCCGAGCCGAAGCTCGGAAAGGCCTGGGCATGACGTCCCTTCAGGAAGGCGGCGACCGAGAGCATCTCCGCCGCCGTCACCACGCCCTGCCCGCCGCGCCAGTGGACGCGTATCTCGAACATCGCTCGTCTCCTCCTGCCACGCGCGAACCGTCTCGGTTCTCTTCGTTCTTGGAACCGGCGGCGTCGCGGCGAGGCGGTGTCCGACCGGCGTTTCGGTGATCGCGCGGCGCGTTCGGCTCGGCGGCGATCTCGGGGCGACGGGGAGACGGCGGTCGCGCCCCGGAAGGGGGCGGGGTCTTCTCCGATCGTGGTCCGGGAGATGCGCGGCGCGAGCGCGCGGTATCTGCGACCGTAGGCCAATCTAGCATGTCGCCGCGATCGGCGGCTTGACATGGCTCACGCGAGGGGTCGCTTCGCGTCGTTTCCGGACCGGTGCGAGAGCGGGGCGGCGGGGGTGCCGCCGCCGTCGCGCGGGGTGCGAAATCAGTGAAAATTCCGTCCCTTCGGCATGGCGCGGCGGGCGCGGGCGGCGAGATCGGCGAGATCGCCGGCCACCTCCGGGGCGTCGCGGACGAGGCGGCCGAGGGGGGCGGTGGCGGCGATCTTGCCGCGCAGCTCGGTGACCGGATGGGTGACCTCGTCGCCGGGCATGGCGGGGTCGAGCGCCGGGCCGCGCTCGGCGAGGCGGGCGAGATCGCCGGTCCGGTCCCGAAGCGTGTCGGCGACGACGTGGATCACCCCCTGCTCGTTCTGCAGCCGGCCGTCGACGACGATCAGCCGGCCGCCGAGCACCACCGGGCGGCATTTCTCGAAGACCTTCGGCCAGACGACGACGTTGGCGACCCCGGTCTCGTCCTCGAGGGTGAGGAAGATCACCCCCTTGGCCGAGCCCGGGCGCTGGCGCACCAGCACGAGGCCGGCGACGCGGACGTGAGTGCCGGAGCGCAGATCGGCGAGACGCTCGGACGGGGTGGTGCGGATCGCGGCGAGATCGGCGCGCAGGAAGGCGAGCGGATGCGCCTTCAGCGACAGCGACAGCATGCGATAGTCCTCGATCACTTCCTCCCCGAGCGGCATCGGCGGCAGCGCGACGGTCGGCTCGGCGGCGAAGAGATCGCCGAGTTCGGGCCGGTCGAGCAACGGCAGGAAATCGCGCGCGCGCGTCGGCCCGAGCGCCTCCACCGCCCAGATCGCATCGCGGCGGGTCAGCCCGAGCGCGGCGAAGGCGTCGGCTTCGGCGAGACGCAGGAGATCGGCGCGATCGAGACGGGTGCGGGCGGCGAGATCGACGACCGAATCGTACCCGCCCTTCCGTTCGACGACGACCCGCTCGGCGGCGGCGCGGGAGAGCCCCTTCACCCGCGACAAGCCGAGGCGGATCGCATGGGTCGCGTGGACGTCGCCGGTCTGATCAGCATGACGCCGCGCGACGCGGTCGCGGGCGGGGAAGGCCGGCTCGAGGGTCGCGTCCCAATCGGAGGTCAGCACGCAGACGGGGCGGACCTCGACGCCGTGCTCGCGAGCGTCGCGCAGGATCTGCGCCGGGGCGTAGAAGCCCATCGGCTGGGAATTCACCAGGGCGCAGGCGAAGACGTCCGGATAGCGGCACTTCAGCCAGGCCGAGGCGTAGACGAGCAACGCGAAGCTCGCGGCGTGGCTCTCCGGGAAGCCGTATTCGCCGAAGCCCTCGATCTGGCGGAAACAGCGCTCGGCGAAGGCGCGGTCGTAGCCCTTGGCGACCATGCCCTCGACCATCTTGGCCTGGAAGGAATGGATGGTGCCGACCCGGCGGAAGGTCGCCATGGCGCGGCGCAGCTTGTCGGCCTCCGCCGGGGTGAAGCCGGCGGCGACGATGGCGATGCGCATCGCCTGCTCCTGGAACAGCGGCACGCCGAGGGTCTTCGACAGCACCGCCTCGAGTTCCGCCGAGGGATAGATCACCGGCTCCAACCCCTGGCGGCGGCGCAAGTAAGGATGGACCATGTCGCCCTGGATCGGGCCGGGGCGGACGATCGCCACCTCGACGACGAGGTCGTAGAAACAGGAAGGCTTCAGCCGCGGCAGCATCGTCATCTGGGCGCGGCTCTCGATCTGGAACACCCCGATGGTGTCGGCGTGGGCGATCATCCGGTAGACCGCCGGATCCTCCGCCGGGATCGAGGCGAGGGTCTCGCGCCGGCCGTAATGGCGGTCGAGCAGGTCGAGGCCCTTCCTCAACGCGGTCAGCATGCCGAGCGCCAGCACGTCGATCTTGAGGATGCCGAGGGCGTCGAGATCGTCCTTGTCCCATTCCACCACGGTGCGGCCGTCCATCGCGGCGTTCTGGATCGGCACCACCTCGTCGAGCCGGCCGCGGGTCAAGACGAAGCCGCCGACGTGTTGCGACAGGTGGCGGGGAAAGCCGACGATCTCGCGGGCGAGGGCGAAGATCCGGGCGAGGTGGGGGTCGGAAAGGCTCATGCCGGCGCGGGCTGCCTGTTCGTCCTTCGGGCCGCTCGACGAGGAGCCCCAGACGGTGCCGGAGAGGCGGGCGATCGCGTCCTCGCCGAGGCCGAACACCTTGCCGACCTCGCGCAGCGCCGAACGGGTGCGGTAGGTGGTGACGGCGGCGGCGAGGCCGGCGCGTTCGCGGCCGTATTTCTCGTAGATGTGGGCGATCACCTCCTCGCGGCGCTCGTGCTCGAAGTCGACGTCGATGTCGGGGGGCTCCTTGCGCTCCGGCGAGATGAAGCGCTCGAACAGCAGGTCGCCGCGCGCCGGGTCGACCTCGGTGATGCCGAGGCAGAAACAGACGGCGGAATTGGCGGCCGAGCCACGCCCCTGCGCCAGGATGCCGCGCGAACGGGCGAAGCGGACGATGTCGTGGACGGTGAGGAAATAGGGCGCGTAGCCGAGTTCGCCGATGATCTCGAATTCGTGGGCGAGCGCCGCCTCGACCTGTTCGGGCACGCCGTCCGGCCAGCGCCTCGCCGCCCCGGCGCGGGTCAGGCGGACGAGCGCCTCCTGTGCCGTCGGAGCGCCGTCGAGGTCCTCCTCCGGATATTCGTAGCGCAGCTCGTCGAGGGAGAAGCTCAGCCGCTCGACCACCGCGACGGTCTCGGCGACGGCGCGGGGGTGGTCGCGGAAGAGCCGGGCGATCTCGTCGGGGCTCCTGGGGTGGCGTTCGGCATGGGGGGTGAGGCGGTCGCCGGCATCGTCGAGGGTCGTGCCGGCGCGGATCGCCGCCATCACGTCGGCGAGCGGGCGGCGTTCGGGGGCGTGGTGGAGGAGATCGCCGACGGCGAGGAGGCGGACGCCGGCGCCGTCCGCCACCCGGGCGAGGCGGGCGAGGCGGCGGCGGTCGCCGGGGCCGAACAGCGGCTGGGCGGCGAGGCGGATCCACTCGCGACCGAAGCTCTCGCGCAGGCGGTCGAGAGTCGTGGCGAGGCGTGGCGCCTCCTCGGTGAGCCGGTCGCGACCGGGGAGCGGCGCGAGCATCAGCCCTTCGCCCCAGGCGAGGAGATCGTCGAGGGCGAGGCGACAGTCGCCCTTCGCGGCGCGGCGGTTGCCGAGGGTGAGCAGGCGGCAGAGCCGGCCCCAGGCGGTGCGGTCGGACGGCCAGGCGAGGACGTCGGGGGTGCCGTCGGCAAAGCCGAGCCGGCAGCCGGGGACGAAGCGGATCCCGGCTTCGCGGGCGGCGACGTGGGCGCGCACCACCCCGGCGAGGGTGTTGCGGTCGGTGACGGCGAAGGCGGAAAGCCCGAGACGGGCGGCGGCGACGGCCCATTCCTCCGGCTGCGAGGCGCCGGTGAGAAAAGTGAAGGCGGAGGCGATCGCCAGTTCGGCATAGGCGGTCATGGCGGAGGTCCGAACTCGTCACACGGGGGCACACGGGAGGCGGCGTCGACCGGGCGACCTCTCTCCGCCCGGCCTCAGGCGAACAGGCCGTGCAGGAACCAGCGCGGCCGCAGCGTCTCGCGCAGGAACAGGCCAGCGCGGAAGATCCAGAACCGCCGGCCGTCGCGCGCCTCGACGCGGAAATAGTCGCGGGTGGCGGCTTCCTCGGCGAGGCGGATCTCCGGCGGGGCGAGCTCGGGATCCGCCGGGAGCGCGACGGGCGTGGGCGGCGGACGCGGGCCTTCCGGGCCGAGACCGAAGGGCAGGCGCCACCATTCGGCGGCGATGCGTTCGGGACCTTCGGCGTGGGCGACCTCGTAGAGCACGCGTCGCCAGCGGAAGCGGACGGGCGGGCCGTCGGGCAGCTCGGCGAGAGTGTCGATCGGTTCGGGACGGGCGAGGAGGCGCAGCGGCCGGGCCGGCGGCTCGTCGACGGCGGGGCCGGGCCGGAGCGCCCAGGCGCGGGCGGCGTCGCGGCCGTCGTCGCTCGCCGCCGGCACCTGGGCGACGGCGGCCTCGGGGCGATGGCCGGCGAGCGGGCGCGGGCGCAGCACCCGGTGGACACCGAGCCGGGCGCCGAGCCGATCGACGAGGTGGTCGAAGTCGACGTCGGCACGGGCGTCGCCGGTGAGATCGATCTGGGCGGGATCGTCGCGCTCGACCGACAGGACGGACAAGCGGACGAGATCGATGCCGAAGCCGACGTCGAGGCTCTCCTCCTCGATCCGCAGGCGTTCGCCGAACAGCGCGACGAGACGATCGGGGTCGCGCAAGGGCCGGCCGGTGCCGACGCGGAAGCGGCGGACGGCGCCGTCGACCCGCCACAGCCCGCATTCGGCGATGCGCAGCCCCTCGCCGCGTCGCTCCAGCGTCCCGGCGAGGCCGTGGGCGAGCGAGGCGAGCACCGTCGTCACGTCGTCGATCGACAGGATCGGCTCGGCGAAGCGGCGCTCGGCGAGGAGGGCGGGCGGCGGCAGACGCGGCGAGATCGGTCGATCGGCGCGGCCGACCGCCTCGTCGAGACGGGCGAGGAGATCGGCGCCGAAGCGGCGGGCGAGGCCGGCGCGCGGCAGGGCGAGGAGATCGCCGACG
>JAAYVT010000711.1 GCA_012517025.1 Phyllobacteriaceae bacterium
AGTCGATCGCCTACTGGTGGACGATCCTGTCGGTGTTCGACGCTTCCGCCCCGCCGGTCTTCGCCGCGGCGCTGATCAAGACCTACGAGGAGCACGAGGAGGACGCGGTGCGCCGCTGCTTTTTCTCGGTGACCCGCGACGAGCAGAACCACGAGCAGATGTGCGGCCTCGCCATCACCAAGCTGCTCGGCTCGCCCGGCGCGCTCGACCACGAGCCCAAGACCGAGCTCGGGCGGCTGGCCAAGCGCAACGCTCAGTGGCTCTACCACAACGGCGGCCGCTACTGGAACGGCTACAAGAAGGCGGTACCGAAGTACTCGCTCGCCGTGTTGTTCTCCTCGTTCCTGATGGGCGAGATCGCGGCGGCGACCATCTTCCACCAGATGGCGGCGGGCTGCACCGAGCCGGTGTTCAAGGACGGCTTCCGCAACATCGGCCGCGACGAGGGTCGCCACATGGCGATCTGCATGGCGCTGATGGAACGGGACTACCCGAAGCTCGCCAAGGAGGACGCCGCGGTCATCACCAAGCAGATCCGCGCCGGCTATCTCTTCCTCTCCGCCGTGTTGTTCGAGCCGCCGGAGGAGTTCTGGGACATCCCCTCCGACTTCATCGCGGTCCAGCGGCGTTGCGAGGAAGTTGCGCGCGGCGCCGGCTTCGTGATCCCGACCTACGAGGAGAAGAAGGAGAACTGGAAGAAGGCGATGCTCAACCTCAAGGGCGTGCTCGACAAGTACGACATTCCCTTCCCGGCGATCCCGGAGGTCGGCATCACCGGCCAGGAGATCCTGCAGGTCGACATGGAAGAGATCATCCCCGTCTTCTGATCGGGCGATCGGGACGAGATCCGGTTCGGCGGCGGCGTGCGCGACATGCCGCCGCCGCAGCCCGTCGCAACGAAAAGAACGATCGAGGAAACGCCATGAGCCGCATCCGTTTGTTTCCCTCCGGCAAGGAAGTCGACTGTTCCGAGGGCGACACCGTCCTCGCCGCGCTCGAGAAGGCGGGCTACGCCCTGCCCAACAACTGCCGCGCCGGCGCCTGCGGAGAATGCAAGATCAAGGTCCGCTCGGGTCTGTTCGATCAGGGCATGGTGCTCGACATGGCGCTGTCGCCGGAGGATCGCAAGGCCGGTTTCGGTCTGATGTGCATGGCCAAGCCGCTCTCCGAGACGCTGGAGATCGAGTGGGGCACCGACGACGCCAAGCCCAAGCTGTTCCCGCCGCGCGAGAACGTCTATTTCGTCGTCACCGACAAGATCCCGCGCACCCCGCGCATCGTCGAGATCGTGATGCGCCCGGTCGGCGCGCCGGTGCGCTACTGGCCGGGCCAGAACATGATGATCGGCGATCCGGCCGCCGGCGTGCCCGCCCGCTGCTATTCGATCGCCAATGCGCCGAGGAACGACGGTGCGCTGGTCTTCCACGTCACCCGCGCCGAGGGCGGCGTCACCTCGACCTGGCTGCACGACCGGGTCGCGGTCGGCGATCAGGTGAAGCTCGCCGGGCCCTACGGCACCTTCATCGGCGACCCGTCGGTCGACACGCCGGTCTTGTGCTTGGCCGCCGGCTCCGGCCTCGCCCCGATCATGGCGCTGACCGAGGCGGCGCTGCGCCGCAACTACCGCCCGCCGGTGACGCTGCTGTTCTCCGGCCGCCACGAGGAGGACGTCTATTGCCGCGGCGAGATGGCGTGGTGGAAGGCCAAGCATCGCCGCTTCCGCTTCCTCGCGACGCTGACGCAGGAGGAAAAGGAAGGCTGGCTGCACGGCCGCATCCCGGCGATCCTGCCGGAGCTCTTCCCCGATCTCTCCCAGCATTCGGTGTTCGTCGCCGGCACCCCCGCGTTCGTCGAGGACTGCGTCGCCGCCGCGATGGCGCTCGGCGCTCGGCGCGAGCTCGTCCATACCGAGGGCTATCACGCCCAGACCGCCCCCGAGGTGGTGCCGAAGGAGCGCCTGCTCGCCCGTTGAGGCGAGACGCGTCGATCGAGACTGCCGGCCCGGTGGCGGAGCGATCCGCCGCCGGCGAAGCTTTTTCGCGTTGCGCTGCGAAGAATTGATTGATCGACCGGTCGGATGAATTTACCAATGGATCGAGGCCGCCGTCTCATCGGCGCCCGAGCCCCGGAAAGACCGACCCATGGCGCGTACCCGTTCCCCCGATTACGAGGCGAAACGCGAGGTGATCCTCCACGAGGCGGCGACGCTGTTCGCCAAGCTCGGCTATCCGGGCACCTCGATCAGCATGATCTCGGACGCCTGCGGCATGTCCAAGGCCTTGCTCTACCACTACTATCCGGACAAGGAGGCGGTCCTCTACGACCTCTTGTCGGCCCATCTCGAAGACCTCGTCGCCACCGTCGAGGCCGCCGCCGCGGCCGTCCGACCCGGCAAGGAGCGGCTCGACGCGATCGCCGTCGCCCTGCTCGAGGCCTATCGCGACGCCGACGCCCAGCATCAGGTGCAGATCGCCAATCTGAAGCTGCTCACGCCGGAGCGTCAGGAGACACTGCGGGCGCTGGAACGGCGGTTGGTCGAGATTTTCGCGGATGCGATCGCCGAGGCGGTGCCGGCGATCGGTCGGGGACCGGAATTGAAGCCGGTGACCATGGCCCTCTTCGGCATGCTCAACTGGCATTATCTTTGGTTCCGCGAGGGGCGCGGCCTGAGCCGCGCCGACTTCGCCCGCCTCGCCACCGGCCTCGTCACCGCCGGCGCGGTCGAGGCGCTGCGGTCGATCGCCCCCGATCCGGCGTGAAGCCGCCCCCGAGCCGAGGCGCGGAGGCGGCGACGACGCGGGGGTGGCGCGACGATCGTGCGGGGTCTCCGAACTCACCCCTTCGGGCGGTTGTCGACGACGCGGCGGGCCTTGCCGACGGCGGTGCGCTCGATCGATTCCGGCGGGTGGACGATCACCCGGGTGGAGACGCCGATGGTGCTCTTGATCCGCGCGATCAGGCGTTCGGCCTGCCGCTCCAGACCGCCGGCGTCCCAGACCGCGCCGCGTGCCTCGGCATGGACGGTCATCTCGTCCATCAGACCGGTGCGGGTCAACTCGATCTGATAGTGACCGGCCGCCCATTCGGTTTCGAGCAACAGTTCCTCGATCTGGGTCGGGAAGACGTTGACGCCGCGCAGGATGATCATGTCGTCTGAGCGACCGGTGATCTTCTCCATCCGCCGCATGCCGGGCCGCGCCGTGCCGGGCAACAGCCGGGTCAAGTCGCGGGTGCGGTAGCGCACGATCGGGAAGGCTTCCTTGGTCAGCGAGGTGAACACCAGTTCGCCGCGCGAGCCTTCCGGCAGTACCTCGCCGGTCAGGGGATCGATCACCTCCGGGTAGAAGTGATCTTCCCAGATGTGCAGCCCGTCCTTGGTCTCCACGCATTCCTGGGCGACGCCGGGGCCGATCACTTCCGAGAGCCCGTAGATGTCGGTGGCGTCGAGATCGAAGGCGCGCTCGATCTCGGTGCGCATGGCGTTGGTCCACGGCTCGGCGCCGAACACGCCGTAGCGCAGCGAGGTCTCGCGCGGATCGAGCCCGGCCTTCTTGAAGCCCTCGAGCAGCGCCATCATGTAGCTCGGCGTCACCATGATGGCGTCGGGCTGGAAGTCGTGGATCAGGCTGACCTGGCGCTCGGTCATGCCGCCGGAGACCGGCACCACGGTGCAGCCGAGCCGTTCGGCGCCGTAATGCGCCCCGAGCCCGCCGGTGAAGAGCCCGTAGCCGTAGGCGACGTGCACCATCATCCCCGGCCGCACGCCGGCGGCGCGCAGCGAGCGGGCGACGACGTCGGCCCACATGTCGAGATCGTTCGCCGTGTACCCGACCACCACCGGCTTGCCGGTCGTTCCCGACGAGCCGTGCAGACGCAGGATCTTGTCGCGCGGCACCGCGAACAGACCGAAGGGGTAGTTGTCGCGCAGGTCGGTCTTCACCGTGAAGGGGAACTTGGCGAGATCGGAGAGATCGCGGAAGTCGTCCGGGTGGACGCCCTCGGCGTCGAAGGCCTTGCGGTAATGAGGGACGTTTTCGTAGGCGTGGCGCAGGCTCCAGGCGAGGCGCTTGCGCTGCAACGCCTGGATCTCGTCGCGCGAGGCGCGCTCGGCGGCGTCGAGACCGTCGACGACGTCGCGTCCGACGGCTGCGAAATCGGCGGCGATGTTCATTGTCTCCTCCCGGAGTTGGTTTCGTCGTTCTTGCTTCTTCGATGTCAGACGGTCGCCGGCGGGTCGATGAACGATCCGCCGATCTTCCTGGAATGGCCACGGAATTCGGCGACGACGGTATCGCCGACGCGGACCGTGACGTCCCAGATGCCGGACCGTCCGAAGCTCTCGACCTCGCGCGCCGTCGCCACCAGCAGGTCGCCGAGGTGGGCCGGACGCAGATAGGTGATCGAGCAATGCGCCGCCACCGTGGTCTCGCCGGCGGAGTTGCAGGCGAAGGCGAAGGTGCTGTCGGCGAGCGCGAAGATGAAGCCGCCGTGGGCGGTGTCGTGGCCGTTGGTCATGTCGCGGCGCACCGGCATCTCGAGCGTCGCGGTGCCGGGGCCGACCGCGACGAGCCGAGCGCCGAGACCACGGCTCGCCTCGTCCGCCGCCCACATGGTGCGGGCGGCGAGCTCGGCGGTCGCTTGCGGATCGCGATGAGGTTTCGTCATTCCGCCACTCCCGAAAACCGCGGGGACCGCTTTTCCATGAAGGCGCGGACGCCCTCGGCGTAATCGGGGGTGCGGCCGGCGCGGCGCTGCAAGTCACGCTCGAGATCGAGCTGGGCATCGAGGCCGTTCGCGGGCGAAGCGTTCAGCGCCTGTTTGATCAGCGCCAGCCCGCGGGTCGGCCCGTCGGCGAGCCGGGCGGCGAGCGCCCGCGCCTCGTCCATCAGGACGACGTCGTCGACCGCCTTCCAGATCATCCCCCACGCCGCCGCCTGCTCGGCGCCGACCGGCTCGCCGAGCAGCGCCAGCCCCTTGGCCCGCGCCTCGCCGACGAGACGCGGCAGGAACCACGTGCCGCCGGAATCCGGCACCAAGCCGATCTTGGCGAAGGCCTGGATGAACTTCGCCGAGCGGGCGGCGAGGACGACGTCGCAGGCGAGCGCCAGATTGGCGCCGGCCCCGGCCGCCACCCCGTTGACGGCGCAGACCACCGGTTTGTCGAGGGCGCGGATGCGACGGATCAGCGGATTGTAGAAGGCCTCGATGGTGGCGCCGAGATCGGGGGCCGCGCCGTTCGTCAGTCGATCGCCGAGATCCTGACCGGCGCAGAACCCCCTCCCCGCCCCGGTCAACAACACCGCGCGGATCGCCGGGTCCTTCGCCCCTTCGAGCGCGGCGGCGAGCGCCCGGTGCATCGCCTCGTCGAAGGCGTTGAGCCGGTCCGGGCGATTCAGCGTCACCTCGACCCACGCCGCGTGGTGCGTCGTCACGATCGTCTCGCTCACCTCGTCCCTCTCCTCGCTCGTTTCCGATCCCGGTTTCTCTCTTCGGTCGCCTCTTGAATTCACCGACCGTTCGGTTAATTATCATCACAAAGCCGACCGCTCGTCAATCGCTCGAGCGGCGAGAAACGTACCGGGAGGACTTCATGAGCGAACTCTTCGCCACCCATCGCGACACCCTGGAGGCGGCGCGGCGCGCGCTCGCGAGCCGTGGCTTCTGGAGCGCCTATTCCGAGGTGCCGAAGACGTATGGCGAGCCGGCCGCCGCCGAGGGCGAGGCCGCTTGGCGGGCGTTGCTCGATCGTCCCTTCGTCCTCGGCGACGAAGACGGGCTCGAGCGGGTCGGCGGCGAGGTGTCGCCGTTCGGGCCGGCGCTCGGCATCACCTATGCGGTGCGCGACCCCGCCGATCTCGTCGCCCGCGCCGAGGCCGCCGCCGGCGCCTGGGCCGCGGCCACCGTCGAGACCCGCGCCGGCATCGCGCTCGAGATCCTCGCCCGACTCAACCGCGACTCCTTCACCTTGGCCCGCGCGGTCGACAACACCACCGGACAGGCCTTCGCCATGGCCTTCCAGGCCGGCGGCCCGCATGCCCAGGATCGCGGCCTCGAGGCGGTCGCCGTCGCCGTCGACGAGCTGACGCGGATCCCCGCCACCGCCACCTGGGAGAAGCCGGTCGGCCGTTCGACCCTGCGCATCGACAAGGAGTGGCGGATCGTGCCGCGCGGCGTCGCGTTGGTGATCGGCTGCGCCACCTTCCCGACCTGGAACGGCTATCCGGCGATCTTCGCCGACCTCGTCACCGGCAACCCGGTGATCGTCAAGCCGCATCCGGCGGCGGTGCTGCCGCTGGCGCTGACCGTCCGCATCGCCCGCGAGGTGTTGACGGAAGAAGGCTTCTCACCCGACGTCGTCCAGCTCGCGGTCGACGTCCCCGGCCGGCCGCTCGCCGAAGTGCTGGCCCGCGATCCGGCCGTCGGCATCGTCGACTTCACCGGCTCCTCGGCCTTCGGCACGCATCTGAGAACGACCCTGCGCGACACCCAGGTCTTCACCGAGGAGGCCGGCGTCAACACCGTGGTGATCGATTCGACCGCCGACTTCGCCGGGTTGTGCCGCAACCTCGCCTTCTCGCTCGCCCTCTATTCCGGGCAGATGTGCACGACGCCGCAGGCGATCTTCGTGCCCCGCGACGGGATTTCGACCGATCTCGGCGTGAAGAGCTTCGAGGAGGTCGGCGCCGGGCTGGTCGCCGCGATCGACGATCTCCTCGCCGATCCCGCCCGCGCCCTCGGCGTCCTCGGTGCGATCCAGAACCCGGCGACGCTCGCCCGCCTCGACGAGGCGCGCCGGCTCGGCCGCATCCTGCGCGACAGCGCGTCGCTGCAGGTCGAGGGCGCCCGCACCGCGACGCCGCTCCTCCTCGCGGTCGAGGCCGCCGACCGCGCCGCCTGGGGCGAGGAGCGCTTCGGCCCGATCTCCTTCCTGGTCGCGACCGAGGGCGACGCCGAGGGCGTCGCCCTCGCCGCCCGTTCGGCCAAGGAGCGCGGCGCCATCACCGC
>JAAYVT010000712.1 GCA_012517025.1 Phyllobacteriaceae bacterium
TGAAGGCCGCCAACGTCACCCTCGTCGGCACCGAGAAGATCGGCTCCGGCCTCGTCACCGTGATGGTTCGCGGCGACGTCGGCGCCGTCAAGGCCGCCACCGACGCCGGCGCGGCCGCCGCCCAGCGGGTCGGCGAAGTCGTCTCCGTCCACGTCATCCCGAGGCCCCATGCGGACACCGAGCTGCTTCTGCCGAAGCGCCCGGCCTGACGCGCCGCGTTCCCCTGTCCGGAGGTAGACGAAGATGGACGAAAAGCTCCTCGACCAGATGGTCCAACAGGTCATGGCGAAGATGGGCGCGGCTCCCGCGGCCCCGGCGCCCGCCGCCCAGGTCGGCTCGGCCCGCAAGCCCGGCCCCGGCCTCACCGAATTCGTCGGCACGGCGATCGGCGACACCATCGGCATGGTGATCGCCAACGTCGATCCGAAACTGCACGAGGCGATGGGCCTCGAGGCGAAGTATCGCTCGATCGGCATCCTCTCGGCCCGCACCGGCGCCGGCCCGCACATCATGGCGGTCGACGAAGCGGTCAAGGCCACCAACACCGAGGTGATCTCGATCGAACTGGCCCGCGACACCAAGGGCGGCGCCGGTCACGGCTCGCTGATCCTGCTCGGCGCCGAAGAGGTCTCCGACGCCCGCCGCGCCATCGAGGTGGCGTTGAAGGACCTCGCCCGCACCTTCGGCGACGTCTACGCCAACGACGCCGGCCACATCGAACTGCAGTACACCGCCCGCGCCTCGCTCGCCTGCCACAAGGCGTTCAACGCGCCTGTCGGCCGGGCCTTCGGCCTGTGCGTCGGCGCCCCCGCCGGCATCGGCACGCTGATGGTGGACGCCGCGGTCAAGGCCGCCGACGTCGATCTGATCGGTCTGGCGAGCCCGGCCAAGGGCACGTCGTTCTCGAACGAGGTGATCGGCTTCTTCTCGGGCGACGCCGGCGCGGTGCGCCAGGCGATCATCACCGCCCGCGAGGTCGGCTGCCGCCTGCTCGGCTCGCTCGGCGACAAGCCGGCGCCCTCGGGCACTCCCTACATCTGATCGCGGCTCCGCCCGAGGAGGCGTCGAAATGGCGAAGAGACACAAGAGGTTCCTCTCCCTCGAGCAACGTCCCGTCAACAAGGACGGGTTCGTGACCGAGTGGGCCGAGGTCGGCATGATCGCGATGGGTTCGCCCAACGATCCCGAGCCGAGCATCAAGGTCCGGAACGGCGTGATCGTCGAGATGGACGGCAAGAAGCGGGAAGACTTCGACTTCAACGAAATCTTCATCGCCAACTACGGCATCGACGCGACGGTCGCCGAAGAGATGATGGCGATCAAGTCGGTCGACATCGCTCGCATGATCGTCGACATCAACGTGCCGCGTGAGAAGGTGGTGAAGGTCTTCTCCGGCCTCACCCCGGCGAAGATCGCCTCGGTGATCGACGAGCTCAACGTCGTCGAGATGATGATGGGCGTGCAGAAGATGCGCGCGCGTCGCACCCCGTCGAACCAGGCCCACGTCACCAACCCGCAGGACAACCCCGTCCTGCTCGCCGCCGACGCGGCCGAGGCCACCCGTTACGGCTTCTCGGAGATCGAGACCACCGTGGCGGTGTTCAACTACGGGCCGTTCAACGCCCTGTCGCTGCTCATCGGCGGTCAGGTCGGCCGGCCCGGCGTCATCTCGCAGGACGCCCTGGAAGAGGCGATCGAACTGCAGCTCGGCATGCGCGGTCTCACCGCCTACGCCGAGACGGTGTCGGTCTACGGCACCGAGCGGGTCTTCGTCGACGGCGACGACACGCCGTGGTCCAAGGCCTTCCTCGCCTCCGCCTACGCCTCGCGCGGCATCAAGATGCGCTTCACCTCCGGCACCGGATCGGAAGTGCAGATGGCCTACGCCGAAGGCAAGTCGATGCTGTACCTCGAGATCAAGTGCATCATGCTGACCAAGGCGGCGGGTGTGCAGGGTCTGCAGAACGGCTCGATCTCCTGCATCGGCGTTCCGGCCGGCGTGCCGGGCGGCATCCGCGCGGTGCTCGGCGAGAACCTCGTCACCACCTGCCTCGACCTCGAGGTCGCCTCCGGCAACGATCAGACCTTCTCGCATTCCGACATGCGTCGGACCGCGCGTCTCCTGATGCAGTTCCTGCCCGGCACCGACCTGATCACCTCGGGTTATTCGGCGACGCCGAATTCCGACAACATGTTCGCCGGCTCCAACGTCGACGCCGACGACCTCGACGACTGGCTGATCATCCAGCGCGACCTCAGGGTCGACGGTGGCCTGCAGCCCGCCACCGAGGAAGACATCGTCTCGGTCCGCAACAAGGCGGCGCGGGCGTTGCAGGCGGTCTACGAGGAACTCGGCCTGCCGCGCATCACCGACGAGGAAGTCGAAGCGGCGACCTACGCCTATTCGAGCGAGGACATGCCCCCGCGCGACAAGGTGCAGGACACCAAGGCGGCCCAGGAGCTCTTGAAGCGTGGGCTGACCGGCGTCGACGTCGTCAAGGCGCTCGCCAAGCGCGGCTTCACCGACGTGGCGAACGCGGTCCTCGGCATCCAGAAGCAGCGCGTGTCGGGCGACTACCTGCACACCTCCGCGATCCTGGACAAGGACTTCAACATCGTCGCCGCGGTCAACGACCTCAACGACTACCAGGGTCCGGGCACCGGCTATCGGCCCGACGGAGAGCGCTGGAAGCAGATCCAGAACATCCGTCAGGCGGTCCGTCCCGAGGATCTGTGAGGCGAGGGAGAGACATGACCCAGATCACCGAAGCGGCCGTCCGCGAGGCGGTTCGCGAAATCCTCGCCCAGATGCAACTCGCCGAGACGGCGAGCCCGGCGCCGGCCCCGGCCGTCGCCCCCGTCGCCGGCGACGACGTGCGCATGACCATCCGCGACCTCGGTCCGGCCAAGGCCGGCACCTCGCCGACGGAAGTGGTGCTCGCGCTCGCCCCGGCCTTCGGCGACAAGCTGAAGACGAAGACCATCACCGGCATCTCGCATGCCGCGGTGCTGCGCGAAATCCTCGCCGGCATCGAGGAGGAAGGCTGCACGCCCCGGGTGATCCGGGTCTGGCACACCTCCGACGTGGCCTTCGTCGGCCTCACCGGCGCCAAGCTCGCCGGTTCGGGCATCGGCATCGGCCTGCAGTCGCGCGGCACCACGGTCATCCATCAGCGGGATCTGTTCCCGTTGCAGAACCTGGAGCTGTTCCCGCAGGCGCCGGTGATCGATCTCGAGACCTACCGGGCGATCGGCCGCAACGCCGCCCGCTACGCCAAGGGCTCCACCCCCGATCCGGTGAAACAGAAGAACGACCAGATGGCTCGGCCGAAGTACCAGGCCATCGCCGCCGTCTTCCACATCCGCGAGACGAGCTTCGTCGACCGGGAGAAGAAGCCGGTGGACGTCGAAGTCCGCTTCGCCTGACGAGCTCGAGGAGAGAACTCCCGTGTCACAGCAAGACCTGATCAACGCCATCGTGCGCGAGGTGCTGGCCGAGCTCAACGGCGCCGGCAAGACCCCCGTCGCGGCGGCTCCCGCCGAGCGCATGTGCGGCGAGAAGGGACCGAAACTCGACTATCGGACCGACTATCCGATGGCCGCCAAGCGTCCCGAACTCGTCAAGACCGCCTCGGGCAAGTCGCTCGCCGACATCACGCTCGAAGCCGTCGTCTCCGGTGAGATCAAGGCGGAAGAGATCCGCATCACCCCGCAGACGCTCGAATACCAGGCCCAGATCGGCGAGAGCATCGGCCGCCCGCACATGGCGCGCAATCTCCGTCGTGCGGCCGAGATGACCAAGGTTCCGGACGCCCGCATCCTCGAGATGTACAACGCCCTGCGCCCGAACCGCTCCACCAAGGCCGAACTCGTCGCCATCGCCGACGAGCTGGAGGCCACCTACGGCGCCAAGATCTGCGCCGGCTTCGTCCGCGAGGCCGCCGAGGTCTACGAGCGCCGCGACGTCCTGCGCAAGGACTGAGCCCCCGCGCAGGTCTCGCGCCGGCGGGGCGGTGCATCGCGCCCCCGCACCGCTCCGCCGCGCGTCTCCCGAACGAGATTTCGGACGGTTTCCCATGAAGATCGCAGGCGTCGACATCGGCAATTCCACGACGGAGGTCGCCCTGGCGGAGGTCGCCGGCCCCGGCGCGCCGCCGACGTTCCTCGCCTCCAGCCGCATGCCGACCACCGGCATCAAGGGCACCGTCGCCAACGTCCCCGGCGTCCGCCGCGCCCTCGAGGCGGCGGTGGAGGAGGCCGGCTGCAAGATCTCCGACATCGGCCTGGTGTTGCTCAACGAGGCGACCCCGGTGATCGGCGACATCGCCATGGAGACGATCACCGAGACGATCATCACCGAGAGCTCGATGATCGGCCACAATCCCAATTCACCGGGTGGGCTCGGCATCGGCGTCGGCGAGACCACGCCGGTCGGTTGATAGGGAAAACCCTGCCCGACGGCAGCATTGTTGAATATACCTACGACCGCCAAGGCAACCTTCTCAGCGTCAATGACGGCCACCGGCCCCTCACTTTCGCCTACGACCAGCA
>JAAYVT010000713.1 GCA_012517025.1 Phyllobacteriaceae bacterium
GCACGCCGAAAACGACCTGGTGCGCGTCTACTGGTTCGGGCTGCCGGAGTGGGTCGGCGAGGAAGCGCTGGAAGGCGACCACCGAGGCGACGGCGAGGACGCCGAAGATCACGAAATAGCGCGGCGCCAGTTCGGACAGGCGGGCGGTCTCGGTGGTCAGACCCTTGGCGGTGACGTTGAAGGTGGGTTTACGCGGGTTGCGGATCACCGACAGGATGGCGCCGACCAGATAGGGCATCTGGACGTATTCGTAGAGCTCGCTGATCCACGGCCAGCGCACTCGGCCGTAGAGGTAGTTCTGCATCAGCATGTTCACGATCATGTAGGTGATCGTGTAGGCGGCGAATTCCTGCACGTCGGCGACGTAGAGCTTCACGCCGAAGACGATGTAGAGCAGCGGCGCGACGACGAAGGCGAGGCGCGGCAGCGGGAACAGCCAGAACAACGCGCTCGACGCATAGGCGATGCGCTGGGCGAGGCTGAGGCCGCGCTTCATCAGAGGATTCTTCAGAAGGAGAATCTGGATCATGCCGCGGCACCAGCGCGAGCGCTGACCGATGAAGGTCGCCAGCGTCTCCGGCTGCAGGCCGGCGATCATCGGCTTGTCGACGAAGCGGGAGTGCCAGCCGCGGGCGTGCAGATCGAGCGCGGTCTCGCAGTCCTCGGTGATGGTGACGCCGGAGAAGCCGCCGGCCTCGTCGACCGCGGCGCGGCGCAGCACCGCTGCCGAGCCACAGAAGAAGGTGGCGTCCCAACGGTCGAGACCGCGCTGGATCACCGAATAGAACATCTCGTTTTCGGACGGCATGCGCGCCCAGGTCGAGAGGTTCTTCTCGATCGGATCCGGGTTCAGGAAGAAGTGCGGGGTCTGCACCAGGAACAGCTTGGGATCGTCGGCGAAGTGGCCGACGGTCTCCTTGAGGAAGTCGTGGGTCGGGGCGTGGTCGGCGTCGAAGACGGCGATCAGCTCGCCCGAGGTGTGCTCCAGGGCGGCGTTGAGGTTGCCGGCCTTGGCGTGCTCGTTCTTGTCGCGGGTGAGGTAGGTCGCGCCGAGGCGGGTGGCGAGCTCGCGCATCTCGACGTGGCGGGCCTGGGCGGCGGCGGCGGCGACCGGGTCTTCCTGAGTGCGCTTCTGGATGGTGCCGCCGTCGTCGAGCAGGTAGACGTTGAGTCGATCGACCGGGTAGTCCATCGAGGTGGCGGCGGCGAGGGTGGCGGCGATCAGGTCGGCCGATTCGTTGTAGGTCGGGACGAAGACGTCGACGGTCGGGCAGGCCTCGGGGGGAAGCCGCCGGGTCGGCGGACGGCGCACCGGCTGGGCGACCACGAACAGGCTGACGAACAGCATCGCCACGCAGAACATCTCCGCCGCCCACAGCGTCAGGCCGAAGCCGAAGCCGATCGGGTCGGAGAGCGAGGGCAGCGTCTCGGTGGTGCGCCACCACACGTAGCGCAGCACCACCATGGTGCCGAGCGCCAGATAGACCTGCCGGCGGATCGGGGTCTGCGGCAGACGGCGCAGAATCATCATCGCGACGATGGTGGCGGCCCCGCAGACGAGCTGGGTTTCGACACCGACGGGGCTGGTCGCCAAGGCGACGACGAAGATCGTCGCGATCGACCAGGGAATCAGAGTCGTCAGGGGCATCATCGGCGCTTCCATGGTTGGTTCTCGTCCCACCACAGATCTACACGCCACCGGACGCTACGGCAGTCGGCAAAATTTTCCTTCGAATTTTAGAGAAAAAAATCAGTAAATCGGCATGGTTGATGAATCGTTGATTTTACTCTTCGTCCATTCATTGTCATGGAAGGCTTTGTAACCGTCTGATTTCGGGTTCTTTTCTCGAATTCGTCATGGTTCATGAAACGAAAACGCGGGGGATGGGTCGGTCTGGAGCGACAGAGCTCGGCAACGATTTCGGCTCGGCCGACGGCGCCGCGGCGCGGAGGCGAGGCGAGGCGGTGCCGAGGCGGCGGCGGGCGCGGCGGGCCGGGTCGTTTCGTCGGCGACCGGCGTCGGTCCACCTCTTCTCGCGCGCGAGAGATTGACAGAGCGCGGCCGCGTCCCTATGGTCCGGCGCGAATTCGAGGCACGAGCGCGGGCGACCGCGCTCGTTGTGCATGTTCCTCGCCGTCGACGACGAAGACCCGGAACCGGCTTCGGGGCGCGACGGCATCGGGACGCCGACCGTGAGGTCCGTGTTTCGATCAACCGACCGGTATCAGACGATGAAGATCAAGAACTCGCTCAAGTCGCTCCGTACCCGCCACCGCGACAATCGTCTGGTGCGCCGCAAGGGCCGCGTCTACATCATCAACAAGACCAACCCGCGCTTCAAGGCGCGCCAGGGCTGAGTCCGGCGAGGGGCGCATGTCCCTCGGGATGGATCTCGACGAGCCGCACGAAGGGAGGCACACTCCCTTCATGCGGCTCGTTTCGTTTCGTCTCCTCTTCTCGATCCCCTTCGCTCGGCGGAGTGCCCGCGCGCTCGGGCTGATGCTCGTCGTCGCGCTCGTCGTCGGCCCGCCGTCCGGGCGGGCGGCGGAGCGGCCGACGGAGGCGGCGACGGTCGCCTCGGGCCGGGTGGGGGAGGGGATCGCCGCGCTGGAGCGCGATCTCGCCGCCGCCGAGACGCCGGAGGCGGCGATCGCGATTCGTAAACGCCTGGTGCGGGCGCGGTTGGTGTCGGGCAGCACGACGGCCGATCTCTTGGCGGCGCGGGCGGCGACGGCGAAGCGGCAGGGCGACGGCGGATTGGCGCTCGATCTTCTCGACGCGGCGATCGTGGTGGCACCGAACTGGGCGGGCGGACGTCATCTGCGCGGGGCGATCCACGCCGAGCGCGGCGAGTTCGCGGCGGCGGTGGTCGATCTCGGCGAAGCGTTGGCGCGCGACCCGGCCGACGCCGCGACGCTGGTGCTCCTCGCCTTCCTGCGCGAACGGGCGGGCGAGAAGGCGGCGGCGCTGGAGCTCATGAAACGGGCGGCGGCGGCCGATCCGCAACTGCCCGATCTCGCCGAACCGATCGCGCGGCTGACCATCGACGTCGAGGGACGACCGATCTGACGGGCCGCGCCGTCGGCGCTCAGAGCGAGCCCGAGCCGTCGGCGCCGACGAAGGCGATGCGCAGCATGTTGGTCGAACCGGGGGTGCCGAAGGGCACGCCGCCGACCACGATCACCCGCTGGCCGGGACGGGCCCAGCCCTCGCCGTAGGCGATGCGACAGGCGCGATCGACCATGTCGTCGACGTCGCGGGCATCCTCGGCGACGACGCAGTGCAGGCCCCACACCAGGGCGAGACGGCGGGCCATCGCCGGCGAGGCGGTCAGCGCGACCACCGGCGAGAACGGCCGTTCGCGGGCGGCGCGCAGGCCGGTCGAGCCGGACTGGGTCAGGCAGACGATGGCCGCGACGGCGAGGGTCTCGCCGATCTGGCGGGCGGCGGCGGTGATGGCGTCGGCGCCGGTCGGCTCGATCTCCGGGCGCTGGGCGCCGACGATCTGGCGCCAGGTCGGATCGCGCTCGGTCGCCTCGGCGATCGAGTTCATCATCGCCACCGCCTCGACCGGGTATTTGCCGGCGGCGCTCTCGGCCGACAGCATGATGGCGTCGGAGCTCTCGTAGACGGCGATGGCGACGTCGGAGACCTCGGCGCGGGTCGGCACCGGCGCGTTGATCATGCTCTCCAGCATCTGGGTGGCGACCACCACCGGCTTGCCGGACTTGCGGCACAGGCGCGAGATCCGCTTCTGCAGCGACGGCACCTGCTCGAGCGGCATCTCGACGCCGAGGTCGCCGCGCGCCACCATGATGGCGTCGGAGAGCTCGACGATCTCGGCGAGGCGCTCGATCGCCTGCGGCTTCTCGATCTTGGCCATGATGCCGGCGCGGCCGCGGGCGATGCGGCGGACCTCGGCGAGGTCCTCGGGGCGCTGCACGAAGGAGAGGGCGACCCAGTCGACCTTCGCCTCGAGAGCGGCGTCGAGGTCGGCGCGGTCCTTCTCGGTCAGGGCGCCGATCGGCAGGTCGGTGTCGGGCAGCGACACGCCCTTGCGGTCGGAGACGCGGCCGGCGACCTCGACCGCGCAGACGAGCGACGAGCCCTTCTTCTCGACGCAGCGCAGCTTGACCTTGCCGTCGTCGATCAACAGGTGATGGCCGGTCTCGACGGCGGCGAGGATCTCGGGATGCGGCAGGCAGACGCGGCGGCGGTCGCCGGGGGTCGGATCGCCGTCGAGGACGAAGAGCTGGCCGCCGGCGAGCTCGACCGGGCCGTCGGCGAAGGTGCCGAGGCGCAGCTTCGGCCCCTGCAGGTCGGCGAGGATGCCGATCGGCCGGCCGACCTTCGCCTCGATGCCGCGAATGGAGGCGACGAGCTCGGCGAGCTTGTCGTGATTCGTGTGACTCATGTTGATGCGGAAGACGTCCGCGCCGGCGCGGAACAGCTTCTCGATGGTCTCCGGATCGGACGAGGCGGGTCCGAGGGTGGCCAGAATCTTCACTCGCCGTTCGCGCTTCATGACGTCGTTCCGCTGATCGGTCGGGGGGTGCCGACGGGGGAGAAACCGATGGCCCGCAGGCGACGAAGTCGGTCGGCGCGTCGGTCGCGTCGACGGACCGAGCTCACGGCGTGCCGGGGGCGGCGCGACCCGGTTCGGTCAGCTGCACCGTCCAGGTGCGCTGTTCGCCGGTGTCGATCTCGAAGAAGCCCGTGCGCTCGAAGCCGCGCTTCAGGCAATCGTCGATCCCCTTGATGGTGAATGTCTTTTCCTGGGTGCACATGAACGAGCGGCCGCTCCACTCGCCGCCGTGGTCGTAGTCGACGGCGTAGAGATAGTAGAAGCGCGACACCAGGGGACCGGCGAGCAGGGTCTCGCAGGCGTTGCCGGCGACGTTCCACCACCCTTCCGTCTTCCAGCTGTCCTCGTCCTTGTAGCCGACGGCGATGCCGACCCGGCTCGACGTCTTGTTGCAGACGCGCAGATCCGCCAGCGCCGGCGTGGCGACGACGACGGCGGCGACGAAGGCGAGGAGGGAGAGCCGACGGACGCGGGACGCGTGGGTCGAGGTCGTCGGGAGAGGGGGGGCCGTGCGCTGCTGCATGTCGCCTTCGTGGATCGTCGAAGTCGGCGCAAGAGTCAACGGGCGACCTCCGAGATGTCGACCGCGACGAGGCGGGCGGGACGTCAGGCGGGCTTGCGCGGCCGCGCCACCCAGATGCCGAAGAGAATGGCGAGACCGCCGACGCCCTGCAGGAGGCCGAGCGCCTCGTGGAAGATCAACCAGCCGAACAGCGCCGCGGCGATCGCCTCGAGGAAGATCACCAACGAGGAAAAGGCGGCGGAGAGATGGCCGAGGGCGTAGGCGAGCAGGCCCTGACCGCCGACGTGGCTGATCGAGGCCATCGCCACCAGCGCCGCCACGCCGCCGAGGGTGGTGGGCACCCAGACGTTCTCCAGCGCCAGCGCGACGAGGCCGAGCAGCGCCGAGGTGACGAGCGAGGAGCGCCACAGGATCACCCCGGCCGGCGCCTCGCGGCGGGCGACGCGGACGGCGAGGAAATAGAGCCCGAAGCCGACCGAGGTGGCGACCCCGTAGAGATCGCCCATCAGACGTTCCGGTGCGAACTGCCAGCTCGACCCGACCAGGATCGCGCCGCCGCCGACACAGACGGCGAGGCCGGTCAGCATCGTCCGGGTCACCCGCTCGCCGATCACCATCGACAGCAGCATCACCCAGACCGGCGCCATGGTGGCGAGGAGGGTGGCGTTGGCGATGGTGGTCTTCAGGCAGGCGAGGTGCCAGAAGAACAGGTCGATGGTGAAGAACACCCCGGCGGCGACCTGGGCGCGGGTCCAGCCGGGAGCGAGGGGGGCGTCGGCGCGCCGCGTCTCCAGTCGCGCCCAGACCCACAGCAGCGGCAGCGCCAGGAACACCCGGTAGAAGGCCGAGGTGTAGGGACCGACCCCGGCCTCGCGGACGAACACCGGCGAGATGCCCATCGCCGCGGCCGAGGCGATCAGGGCGATCAGCGCGACGGCGGCGGCGGAGCGAGGCGCCGGGACGGCGGAAGCAGTGGACATCGTCGCTCCTTCCGGGCTCGCCGAGGCCGCGGCGCACGGGTCGATCTGGTCAGGCCGTCGGCGACGGCCTAACGTCTGGTAGTCGATCGAACGTCCGAGGTCCACGCCGCGCATGCATGCCGCCTCCCCGAATTCCTCGCTGTCGCCGCTCCTCGACGAGGAGGCCTTCGAGATCCTGCCCGGCGATCTCGGCGCCGGATTGGTGATCGTGGCCGATCACGCCTCCAACCGGGTGCCGGCCGATCTCGCCGATCTCGGGTTGCCGAAGGCGGAGTTCGACCGTCACATCGCCTGGGACATCGGGGTCGAGGCGCTGACGCGCGGGCTTTCGGCGCGGCTCGGGGTGCCGGCGGTGCTGTCGCGATTCTCGCGGCTCGTGATCGATCCCAATCGCGGCGACGACGATCCGACGCTGGTGATGCGGCTCTCCGACGGCGCGGTGATCCCGGGCAACGCCCGGCTCGACGCGGCCGGGCGGGCGGCGCGGATCGCCCGGTTCTGGGCTCCTTACGACGGCGCGGTGCGGCGGACGATCGACGCCTGTTTCAACGCCGGACGGGCGCCGGTGCTGTTCTCGCTGCATTCGTTCACGCCGGTGTGGCGGGGCACGGTCCGGCCCTGGCACTGCGGCGTGCTGTGGGACGCCGATCCGCGGCTGGCGGGCTTCCTGATCGAGCGCCTCAGGGCCGATCCGCATCTCACCGTCGGCGACAACGAGCCCTACGACGGGGCGTTGGCGGGCGACACGATGTATCGCCACGGCACCCGGCGCGGCCTCGCCCACGCCATCTTGGAGGTCCGGCAGGACCTCCTCGACACGGCGGAGGGGCGAGACGTCTGGGTGGAGCGACTGGCGCCGATCCTGGTCGAGGCGATGCGGCGGGAGGAGTTCGCCGCGCCGCGTCTGCACGGGTCGCGCACCGGTCCGGTGCCGCCGGAGGCGTGAGCGACGCGGCTTGACCGGGCGGCCGGTTTGGGGCTTCATCCGCCGCTCTTCGATCCCTCTTCGAGCCGATCCCGCGTCGGGGCGGCCCGTTCCTCTCAGGAGACCGCCATGTCCGATCCCGCCGGCGTCGCCGCCGATCAGTTGAAGTCCTTCGTCGAGCGGATCGAGCGGCTCGAGGAAGAGAAGCAGACCATCTCCGACGACATCAAGGACGTCTACGCCGAGGCCAAGGGCAACGGCTTCGACGTCAAGATCCTGCGTCAGGTGATTCGCATCCGCAAGCAGGACAAGTCGGAGCGCGAGGAGATGGAAGCGATGCTCGAGCTTTACATGCAGGCGCTCGGCATGGGCTACGGCCGCGTCGAGGAGTGAGCGCGACGCGCCGCCATCGTCGCTGATACGAGAACGGCGCCCGAGAGGGCGCCGTTTCGCGTTTCGGTCGGGCGGTCGCGGCTCACTTGGTGAGAATCACCGGCAGCGAGATCACGGCGGGACCGGAGAAGGTGTGGGCGCCGATCTCGGATTCGAGCGCGGCGGTGACGAAGCCGGTGGCCAGCGACATGCGCGGCTTCACCATCAGCGGGTCGAGCGCGGTCTGGTCGGGGTGCTTCAGCACCGCCACGCCGTCGTCGGCGATCTCCACGGCGGCGTCGAACAGGCGGTCGGCGTCGACGCGGTCGCCCTTGCCGGCCGAGCGCGGCGCGACGTGGGCGGC